>DASUSP010000103.1:0-6841 GCA_036375035.1 Candidatus Limnocylindria bacterium | reverse complement strand
GGCAGGCCGGTGCGCTCCGCGATCACGCGGTCAAGCTCGCGACGCACCAGCTCCAGCCGCTCGTCGGCCAGCAGGGGCAGCTGGTAGCGCTGCATGCGCAGGTCATCGGTCTCGAACGCGCCGACCACCAGGGCCTCCTCGTAGAGCGGGCCCTCCGCCAGGACCGATCCATCGGCCCCCAGCAGGCGCGAGCCGCCCCAGAAGGTGAGCCCCTCCTCGTTGCCGACCCGGTTGCAGAAGGCGACACCCACCGTCCCCAGCAGGGCGTAGGTGTCCTGCATCCGGTGCCATCCGCCGATGGCACGCAGCCCGGCCGCGCTGCCCGGCGCCCGGGCGGGTCCCGCCGCCAGGTTGACCAGCAGCGAGGCACCGTCCTGGGCCTGCAGCATCGGCAGCGAGGCGTGCCAGAAGTCCTCGCAGACCGACAGGCCGATGCGGCCCAGCGGCTCCCCCACCTCGACGCTTCGGATCCGGTCGCCCGGACGGGTGAAGCGTCCCTCGTCGAAGAGGCCGTAGGTCGGCAGGTACACCTTGCGGTGCAGGCCGACGAGCTCGCCGTCGCGCAGCAGCACCGCGCTGTTGGCGAACCGATGGTCATCGGTCTCCTCGACGAACCCGACCGCCACCAGCATTCCGGGAGCGCCGCGGCTCAGCTCGGCCAGGCGCGCGTCGTCGGCGCGCAGAGCCACCTCCGGCACCAGGTCGGAGAGCAGGTACCCCGTCAGCGCCAGCTCGGGGAGGACGGTCAGCTGCGCGCCCTCGGCCGCGGCGCGCCGGAGCCATCCCGCCGCCAGCTCCAGGTTGGCGTCCACCTCGCCCAGCCTGGGGGCGAGCTGGGCCAGCGCGACCACGTACCTCACGGCGCCCAGTATCTCAGCCGTGCGGCTCCGTGCTCGGCACGTCGCTGCCCGGAGCGATGAACGCATCCTCGGCGGACGACGGCTCGTGCTCCACGGGCGTGATCGCCTCCTCCAGGTCGGTGGTGCGTCCGGTGACCTGCCCCGCTGCGAGCTGGATCAGCTCGTCGCGGCGCTCGCCGGCCAGCTCCTCGGCGAAGTGGCAGGCGACCTGGTGGCCCGGGCGCAGCTCGCGCAGCGGCGGCGCTTCGGCCGAGCAGCGCTCGGGATCGCCGAGCTCGCGCCGCAGCCAGCAGCGGGTATGGAAGCGGCATCCCGACGGCGGGTCGGCCGGAGACGGCACGTCGCCGACCAGGATCATGCGTCGCCGACGCATCTCGACCGCCGGGTCAGGGATCGGGACGGCGCTCACCAGCGCCACGGTGTAGGGGTGCAGCGGCCGGTGGTACAGCTCGCGCGACGGCGACAGCTCCACCACTTCGCCCAGGTACATCACGGCGATCCGGTCCGAGATGTGGCGCACCACCGATAGGTCGTGAGCGATGAACAGGTACGTCAGGTTCAGCTCACGCTGCAGGTCGGCCAGCAGGTTGATGATCTGGGCCTGAATCGAGACGTCCAGGGCCGATACCGCCTCGTCGGCGGCGATGAACTCCGGCCGAACGGCCAGCGCCCGCGCGATGCCGGCCCGCTGCCGCTGCCCGCCGCTGAACTCGTGCGGGTAGCGGTTCACCGCATTGCGCGGCAGGCCGACCATCTCGATCAGGTCCTGCACCCGCTTGCGCGCATCGGCCCCCCTGGCGATGCGGTGCACGCGAAGCGGTTCGGCCAGCATGGAGCCGATGGTCATGCGCGGGTTCAGCGAGGCATAGGGGTCCTGGAAGATCATCTGCATCCGGCGCCGCATGCGGCGCAGCTCGTCGCCTGACGCGTCGGTGACGCGCTCGCCGTCGAAGTAGATCTCGCCCTCGGTGGCGTCCACCAGGCGCAGCACGGCACGTGCGTAGGTGGACTTCCCGCAGCCGGACTCGCCCACCAGCCCCAGCGTCTCGCCGCGTCGGACGGAGAGCGACACGCCGTCAACCGCGCGCACCGCGCCGACCGGTCGCTCGATGATCAGCCCCTCGGTGATCGGGAAGTGGACGCGCAGGTCCTCGGTGCGCAGCAGCGGCTCGTCCGCCGCCGAGGCGGCGGCCGGGGCCGGCTGGGCCTGCGGCGCGGCGGTCACGAGGCCGCCTCCTCCGCCTCGAAGCCGGACGGCACCAGCCGCTCGCCCTCGGCCGGGTTCCAGCAGGCGACCTCGTGCCCCGGTGCGGCGTCATCGGCCTGCTCGAGCGGCGGCATCTCGACCCGGCAGCGCTCGATGACGTTGCTGCAGCGCGGCGCGAAGGGGCAGCCGGCGATGTCGCGCGAGAGGTCCGGCGGCTGGCCCTGGATCGGTACCAGCTCCCCGCGTCCCTGCTCGTCCAGGCGCGGGATCGACTGCAGCAGCCCCACCGTGTAGGGGTGACGCGGCCGTCCGAACAGCTCGGGGGTCTCGGCCCGCTCCACGATGTGGCCGGCGTACATCACGTTGATCTTGCGGGCCATGCCGGCCACGACCCCCAGGTCGTGGGTGATCAGGATCAGGGCGGTGCCCATCTCCGTCACAGCGCTGCGCATCAGGTCCAGGATCTGGGCCTGGATGGTCACGTCAAGGGCGGTGGTCGGCTCGTCGGCGATCAGCAGCCTCGGGTCGCAGGCCAGGGCCATGGCGATCATCACGCGCTGCCGCATGCCACCCGAGAACTGGTGCGGGTAGTCGTTCAGGCGCTGCCTGGCGGCGGGGATGCCCACGATCTCCAGGAGCTCAAGCGCCCGGCCGGCTGCCCGCTTGCGCTTCAGTTTGCGGTGCGTCTCGAGCACCTCGGTCATCTGCCGCTCGATGCTCAGCACCGGGTTCAGCGAGGTCATCGGGTCCTGGAAGATCATGGCCATGCGGTCGCCGCGGATCTCGCGCATCTCGTCGTCGGACAGCTCCAGCAGGTCGCGCCCCTCGAAGACGATCGATCCGGTCGGAACGCGGGCCGCCGGCTTGGGGAGCAGGCGCATGACGGCCAGGGAGCTTACCGTCTTGCCGCAGCCCGATTCGCCCACGATGCCGAGCGTGTCGCCGGGCACCATGTCGAAGCCCACGCCATTCACCGCGTGCACGATGCGATCGCCGGATCCGAAAGTCACGCGCAGGTCGCGCACGCTGAGCAGGTCGGAGCCGGCGCGCGCGGCCTCACGCTCAGCACGCGGGTCGGGCACCGGGGTCGGCTCCAGGTCGTGGATCGTCATCGGCGCAGCTTCGGGTCGAGCGCTTCGCGCATCCCGTCTCCCAGCAGGTTGAAGCCGAGCACGCTGAGCACGATGGCGATACCCGGGAAGAAGGCCAGGTACACCGCATCGTTCAGGTAGCGGTAGGTGTCGGAGAGCATCGTCCCCCACTCCGGGGTGCGGGGATCCGGCGGCCCCAGGCCCAGGAAGCCGAGCGCGGCGGCGTCGACCACCGCGGTGGCCAGCGCCAGGGTGGCCTGCACGATGAGCGGGCCGATGGCGTTGGGCAGCATGTGCTGCACCAGCAGCCCGGCGCCGCCCACGCCGACAGAGCGCGCGGCGATGACGTAGTCGGCCTCGCGCAGGCTGAGCAAGCTGCCGCGCAGCAGGCGGGCAAAGATCGGGATGTTGATGATGGCGATGGCGATGGCGATCTGCACCACGCCGCGCCCCAGCCATGTCACCACGGCGATGGCGAAGAGCAGCCCGGGGATCGAGAGCATGATGTCGACCCCGCGCATGATCAGGGCGTCCACCCAGCCGCGGAAGTAGCCAGCCGTGGCGCCCAGGATGCCGCCCACGGTGACGCCGATGGACACCGACAGGACCGCGATTCCCAGCGTCAGGCGGGCTCCGAAGATGATCCGCGACAGGACGTCCTGTCCCTGGACGTTGGTCCCGAACAGGTGGTCGCCGGTGAACGGCGGCAGGTAGCTCTCGGCCAGGTTGCCGCGGGTCGGGTCATAGGGGGCCAGGAACGGCGCGAAGACGGCCATCAGCACGAAGAACCCGACGATCGTTCCGCCGATGATCGCCGCCTTGCTGCGACGCATGCGGCGGAAGGCATCGGCCCACAGGCCGACGGCACGCTCCTCATCGTGGCGCGCGTCGACTGCGGCGCTGGCCTGGGTCATCGGTCCCTCCTCACGAGTATCGGATCCGCGGGTTGAGGAAGGCGTAGCTGATGTCGACCAGCAGGTTGACCATCACGAAGATGAACGCCAGCAGCAGCACGCCGGACTGGATGATCTGGTAGTCGTTGGCGACGACCGCGTCGTACATCCACTTCCCCACCCCGCCCCAGCCGAAGATCGTCTCGGTCAGGATCGCGCCGCCCAGCAGCAGGCCGGTCTGCAGGCCGATGACCGTCACCACCGGCAGCATGGCGTTACGCAGCACGTGGCGGCTGTCGACCGTCCCCTCCTTCAGCCCCTTGGCGTGCGCGGTGCGGACGTAGTCCTCGTTCAGCACGTCGACCACGCTCGCGCGGGTGATGCGCATGATGATCGCCAGCGGGATCGTCCCCAGCGCGATGCCGGGCAGGATCAGGTGTCTCAGCGCGTCCACGAAGCCGCCCCAGTCGCCGGCGATGAGGGCGTCCACCGTCATCATGTTCGTCACCCTGGGGAAGAAGTAGGTGATGAGGTCGATGCGCCCCGAGTCGGGGAGGATGGGCCACTGGATGGCGAACAGCCACTTCAGCATCAACCCCAGGAAGAAGATCGGGATGCTGATGCCCAGCAGGGAGAGGATCGTCCCGCCGTTGTCGATCCACGAGCCGCGTCGCTTGGCGGTCAGCATGCCCAGCGGGATTCCCAGCGCCAGGGCGAACGTCATGGCCGTCACCGTCAGCTCGATGGTGGCGGGGAAGCGCTGCAGGAAGTCGTCGACCACGTCCCGGTTGGTCAGGAAGCTCTTGCCCAGGTCGCCCTGCAGGATCCCTCCGAGGTAGGCGAAGTATTGCTCGTGGAGCGGTCGGTCGAGGCCCAGCGCTTCGCGGACGCGGATGATGTTCTCGGGCGTGGCTCGCTCGCCCAGGATCGTGCTGGCCGGGTCGCCCGGCAGCAGCCGGATGAACAGGAAGATCAGGACGGACAGGCCCAGCAGGATCGGGATGAGAAGCAGGAGCCGCCGGATGATGAACTTGGCCACGTCGCTCCCGGTGCTTGCTAGCCAGAGGGCCCCGGCTGGTGCCGGGGCCCTCTGAGTTTACGCGTCGCTCGGGGACGTCTCAGGACTCGTCGAGCCAGACCGTCACGAAGGATTCCGATCCGGTCGGGTTCGCGGTGTAGCCCTGGACCTCCGGGCGAAGGGCCAGCGCGGTGTCGCCGTGAACCAGGGTCACAAAGCACACGTTCTCGTGAACGATGCGGGCGACCTCGCCCCACGCTTCGCCACGTGCGCCCTCTTCGAGCTCGGCTTCGGCGGTGTCGATCGCCTCTTCGAGGCCCTCGACGTCGCAGTTGAACTGCGGGTTCGCCACGCCCTGGCTGAAGCCGAAGTGGACGCCGTACCAGTTGCCCGGGTCGTCCCAGTCACCGGTCCAGCCCAGGAAGTGCAGGTCGTACAGGCCGCCCTGCGCGTCCTCCAGGTAGCCCGGGATGTCCCAGATGTCGCTGTTGGGCTCGACCTCGAAGCCGACGTCCTCCAGCATCTGGGTCACGGCCTCGTGCAGGCCGCGCGGGTCGGGCATGTACGGACGGGTCACCTCGGTCGGGTACCAGAACTCGACCGTCGGCGGGTTGTCCGGCCCGTAGCCGGCATCCGCGAGGAGGTCGCGGGCCGCATCCGGGTCGAACTCGACCGGCTCCACCGCACCCGCGACTGCGTCATACCAGCCGCTGCTGGGCGGAATGAAGTTGTCGGCCACGCTGCCGCGACCCCCGTAGAAGGTGTCGAGCAACGCCTCCTTGTCGATGGCCGCGGCCACCGCCTGTCGCACCGGCAGCTCGGCCAGTGGCCCGCCTTCGGTCGCAGTCGGGGTGATGGCCAGGTACAGCGAGTTGAACGACAGGCGCTCGACCAGCTGGAAGCCACCGTCCTCGACGGCGCCGTAGTCGGACGGGCTGACCAGGTCATAGCCGTGGATGCTGCCCGCCTGGAGCGCCTGGAGGCGCGCGGCCGGATCTGCGATCGGCCGGATGATCAGCCGATCGAGGAGGGCCTTCTCGCCCCAGTAGTCCTCGTTGCGGATCAGGGTCACGTTCTCGTCCGGCGTGTAGGACTGCAGGATGAACGGACCGGTGCCGCCCTGCACCTCCTCGGTGCCGAACGTGCTCGTGGCCGGATCGTCCGCGTTCGTGGACTCCAAAATGGCCGGGCTGACGATGGCGAACGGCGGCAGGGTGATCGCGTAGAGGAACGTGGCGCTCGGCTCACGCAGCGTGATGGTCACGGTGTACTCGTCCGTGGCCTCCACGCTGGCGATCAGGTTGTCCGCCCCGAAGCCGTCCATGGTCAGGTCGTAGTAGTAGGCGTTGGCCTGCAGCTCCTCGGGGAGGTTCTGCCAGCGGTCGAAGTTGACCTTGACTGCCTCGGCGTTGAACGGCGTTCCGTCATGGAACGTCACGCCCTGGCGCAGGTTGAAGACGTACGTGTCGTCCTCCGCCGTGCCCTCCCACGACTCGGCGAGCACGCCGGTCAGCACATTGGTGCTGCCCGGCTCGAGATCGATCAGGGGCTCGTAGATCTGCTGCAGTATCCGGAACGACTCGCCATCGCTAGTCTGCGATGGATCGAGGCTCGCCGCCAGCCGCGCGCCGGCGAAGACCATGGTGCCGCCGGCCTGGCCGTCGCCGCCCTCGCTCGGCGCGGCGCTGCTCGGCGCCTGGCTGCCGTCCGGCGCCGACGGGCTTGGGGACTGGGCGCCGCCGCACGCGGCGAGGACCAGCGCCAGCCCCATC
>DASUSP010000102.1:0-3503 GCA_036375035.1 Candidatus Limnocylindria bacterium | reverse complement strand
ACCTGAGGATCCTCTGAGATGCCCGGCTACACTCGCCACGACTACGACGTCCTGATCATCGGCGCCGGCGGCGCCGGTCTGCGCGCCGCCATCGAAGCGGCCTCGGCCGGGGTCTCGGTGGGGCTCATCAGCAAGTCGCTGCTCGGCAAGGCGCACACGGTGATGGCCGAGGGCGGCATTGCCGCCGCCCTGGCCAACGTGGACGACCGCGACGGCTGGAAGGTGCACTTCGCGGACACGATGCGCGGCGGGCAGTACGTGAACAACTGGCGCATGGCCGAGCTGCACGCCCGCGAGGCGCCCGACCGGGTGCGGGAGCTGGAGGCCTGGGGCGCCGTGTTCGACCGCACGCCCGACGGCCGCATCCTGCAGCGGAACTTCGGCGGCCACAAGTATCCGCGCCTGGCACACGTCGGCGACCGCACGGGCCTGGAGCTGATTCGCACGCTCCAGGATCGCGTGATCCAGCTCGGCGTCACCGTGCACATGGAGTGCACCATCGTCGATCTCATCCGCGACGGCGACTGGATGACCGGCGCGTTCGGCTACGAGCGGGAGCGCGGCCGGTTCGTGCTGTTCGGCGCCAAGGCGATCGTGCTCGCCACGGGAGGCATCGGCCGGGCGTACCGCATCACGAGCAACAGCTGGGAGGGCACCGGCGACGGGCACGCGCTGGCGTACCGCGCCGGCGCGGCGCTGATCGACATGGAGTTCGTCCAGTTCCACCCCACCGGCATGGTCTGGCCCCCCAGCGTGCAGGGCATCCTCGTGACCGAGGGGGTGCGCGGCGAAGGGGGCGTGCTGCGGAACAGCCACGGCGAGCGCTTCATGTTCGGCGACATCCCCGAGAGCTACCGCCATCAGACGTCGGACAACGAGGAAGAGGGGTGGCGCTATACGCAGGGCGACCGGAGCGCCCGCCGGCCGCCGGAGCTCCTCACCCGCGACCACGTCGCCCGTTGCATCGTCCGCGAGATCAAGGCGGGGCGCGGCAGTCCGCACGGCGGCGTGTTCCTCGACATCTCCTGGATCCGCGAGCGGCTGCCGAACGCCGAGGAGCACATCAAGCGCAAGCTGCCCAGCATGTACCACCAGTTCAGGCAGCTTGCCGGCGTGGACATCACCAGGGAACCGATGGAGGTCGGGCCCACGACGCACTACATCATGGGCGGCGTGCAGGTGGACGGCGACACGCAGATGTCGTCGGTCGCAGGGCTGTTCGCGGCGGGCGAGTGCGCGGCCGGCATCAACGGCGCCAACCGGCTCGGGGGCAACTCGTTGTCGGACATTGTGGTGTTCGGCAAGCGCGCCGGCGAACACGCGGCCCGCTTTGCCAGGGCCCAGCGGGCTACCGGGGTGGACAGCCGCCTGGTGGACGAGGCCGAGCGCGAGGCGCTGGCGCCGTTCGACCGCGGGGCCGGCGGCGAGAACCCGTTCCAGGTGCAGCAGGATCTCCAGGGCATGATGCAGGACCTCGTCGGCATCGTGCGCACCGGGGGGGAGATCACCGAGGCGCTCGGCCGCCTGGAGGCGCTGTGGACGCGCGCCGCGCGGGTGGGCGTCAGCGGGCACCGCGAGTACCACACCGGCTGGCACGCGGCGCTGGACCTGCGCAACCTCCTGACCGTCTCGGAAGCCATCGCCCGGTCCGCGCTGGAGCGCACCGAGAGCCGGGGCGGACACTTCCGCGAGGATCATCCGGCGCAGGACCCGGCGTGGGGCACCATGAACGTGCAGGTCGCCCGCGGACCCGACGGCAGGATGGCCGTGCGCCGAGTGCCGATCCCGCCGATGCCGGACGAGCTGAAGCAGGTGATCGAGGAGATGAAGTAGGCCACGGGACGGAGAATCGAGGATGCAGACGGCCACCTTCCGGATCTGGCGCGGCATGGCAGGCGAGGTCGCGCCGCAGGACTACACCGTCGAGATCTCGACCGGAATGGTGGTGCTCGACGCCGTACACCGGATCCAGGCGAGCCAGGCGCCGGACCTGGCCTGCCGCTGGAACTGCAAGGCCGGCAAGTGCGGCTCCTGCTCGGCCGAGATCAACGGCCGCCCGCGCCTGATGTGCATGACCCGGCTGAGCGATCTCCCGCTGAACGAGCCGGTCACGGTGGAGCCCATGCGGGCCTTTCCGCATATTCGCGACCTGGTCACCGACGTCTCGTGGAACTACCGGGTGAAGAAGGCCATCCGGCCGTTTTCGCCGCGCCCGGCCGACGCGCCCGACGGCACGTGGCGGATGGCGCAGGCCGACATCGACCGGGTGCAGGAGTTCCGGAAGTGCATCGAGTGCTTCCTCTGCCAGGACGTGTGCCACGTCCTCAGGAACCACCGGCTGCACGACCGCTTCATCGGCCCGCGCTTCCTGACGCACGTGGCTGCGCTCGAGATGCACCCGGCGGACACCGGCAACCGGCTCGCCGAGCTGCGGGAGTCGCAGGGGATTGGCTACTGCAACATCACGAAGTGCTGCACGGCCGTCTGTCCGGAAGGGATCCACATCACCGACAACGCCATCATCCCGCTGAAGGAGCGCGTGGTGGACGAGTTCTACGATCCGCTCACCCGGTTCGTCCGGCTGTTCAGGAGGCGCGAGTGACCATGCTGCAACTGAAGCCGTTGTCGAAGGAGGCCATCCCGTCAGCGCTGGCGAAGGCCGACCGCTACCGGCTGCTCAACGAGGCGGCGGCGGCCGAGAGCATCTGCGAGGACATCCTGGCGGTGGAGCCCGACAACCAGCAGGCGCTGGTGCTGCAGCTGCTCGCCGTCACGGACCAGTTCGGCGACGGCCGGCCCGGGCTGGTGGGGCGAGCGCAGGCCATCGCGCGCCGCCTCACCGGCGAGTACGAGCGCGCCTACTACGCCGGCATCGTGTCGGAGCGGCAGGGGCGCGCCCTGCTGGTCCGCGGCGGTCCCGGGCCGGGCGCGCTGGCGGTCGACTGGTTCCAGGACGCGCTCCATGCCTTTGAGCGGGCGATGGCCGTCCGCCCGCCGGGCAACGACGATGCGGTGCTGCGCTGGAACGCGTGCGCGCGGGCGCTCAACCGGCTGCCCCAGCCACTGGCCGGGGAGGCCGAGCGGCCGGCCGTGATCTCCGAATAGAGTCCCGCTACCCGGCTCCCAGCATGGCGGTCAGCTCGGCGCGCGCTGCCGCCGCGGTCGCCGCGTCGCCGGCCGCCGCGGCCGCCGATGCCAACCCTTCGAGCGCCCGCTTCCGGCGCGGCGCCCGCTCGAGCGCCAGCGCGAACGCCGCCTGGGCTTCCTTCGGCTGGCCCATGGCGAGCAGCGCCTGACCGAGCAGCTCGCGGGACAGCACGATCGGGAACGGCGGGCCGTATTCGTAGGGCATCACGTCCTCGGCCGCCACTGCCGCCCGCAGGCGTTCGACTCCCCTTTTCTCGTCGCCGGTGGCCATCGCGAGCAGGCCCTCGAGCTGCATCGCCGTGATCGCCATGCCCTCGCGCTCGGCCTGCGAGAGCCCCCTGGCAGGCCCATGGTGG
>DASUSP010000101.1:0-3545 GCA_036375035.1 Candidatus Limnocylindria bacterium | reverse complement strand
TCGCCGAAGTTCAGCTTGTCGCGGTCCAGGCTGCCCGCGAAGACCCGATGCTCGCGAGCGCCGACGCGAGCGGCCATCTCGGCTCCCTCGGCCGGCTCCTCGTCCGGCTTGGGAGGCTCGCCCAGCGGCCCGCTGGAGAAGAGCCAGACCGGGCGCGCGCGCAGCTCGTCGAGGTGGCCATCCACGAAGCGTCGCGCCGACTCCACCCATCGCCCTGCGTACACGCCGCTCCCGATCACGACGGCGTCGTAGCCGTCCAGCGAGGTCACCTGCTCGGGCGCAACCTGGTCGGCCTCCACCCCGGCGTCGTTGAGCGCGGCGCGCACGGCCGCACCGATCTCGTCGCTCGCCCCGTGCCGGGACCCGACCGTCACCAATACCTTCATCGATCCAGACCTCCTGTGGGACCGATGATGGGGCCGGCCCACCGCCGGCCACAGGGCCATGCGGCCCGTCGCGGGGGTGCCGAGGGTCGGCGACGCCTAGGCCGGTGTCACCCCCGCGATCCGCCCGTCGCGCAGCTCGATGACCTGGTCGGCGACGTCCAGCATCGCCGGGTCGTGGGTGGCCACCACCGCTGTCACGCCCTCGCTGCGCACCAGGCCGCGCAGCAGGGTCATGATGGAGTGGCCGGTCTGCGAGTCGAGCTGCCCGGTGGGCTCGTCGGCCAGCAGCAGATCCGGGCGGTTGGCCAGCGCCCGGGCGATGGCCACGCGCTGCTGCTCGCCGCCTGAGAGCTCGTGCGGCCGGTGGTGCATCCGGTCGCCGAGCCCCACCAGGTCGAGCAGCTCGGCGACGCGCTGGTCCCGGACGTCCGGGTCGGTGTCGACCAGGCGCAGCGGGACCTCCACGTTTTCGGCCGCCGACAGGATCGGCAGCAGACCGAATGCCTGGAAGATGAAGCCGATCTTCCGGCGCCGGAAGCTCACCAGCTTCGATTCGGGCAGCTCCGAGACGGGGATGCCGTCGACCACCACGCGGCCGGAGGTGGGGCGGTCCAGGGTGCCGATCAACGAGAGCAGTGTCGTCTTGCCGGAGCCGGACCGTCCTCGGACCGCGACCAGCTGGCCGCGCGGGATGACCAGGTCGATGCCGGCCACGGCGTGCACCGTCCCGCCGGGCGTCACATAGTCGCGCTCCAGCCCGCTGGCCTCGACCATCGGCTGAACTGCCTCCTCCGCGGCGGGAGGGGTGGTGGGTCGGGCGTAGATCGAGTCCATCAGCCCCTGCCTCCCGTCCCGTCGTCGCCGGTGTCCGCAGGCCAGATGCTGATGTGGCCCTCCTCCAGGACGACCCTGACGCGCCGGTGCATGCCCAGCGCCTCGACGTGCGCCGGCGGCAGCTGCAGCCGGCCCACCCGGTCCAGCACGGCGTACTCCTCGGCGATGACGTGGTGCTCCCCGGCGTCGCTGACCGCGGCGCGGCGCAGCGTCTCGGTGCTGGTGCGGCCGTCGCGGATGGCGATTGTGCGCTGCACCCGCTCGCTGACCAGCGGGTCGTGGGTGACCACCACGATCGTCACGCCCAGCTCGCGGTTCAGGCTCCGCAGCAGCTCGAAGACCTGCTGGGCGGTGTCCGAGTCCAGCTCGCCGGTCGGCTCGTCGGCGAGCAGGACCGATGGGTTGTTGGCCAGCGCCACGGCGATCGCCACGCGTTGCTGCTCGCCGCCGGACAGCCGATCCGGCCGGTGGTCGGCGCGGTCGCCGAGGCCGACCAGCGAGAGGAGCTCGTGCGCGCGGGCGCGCCGCTCGTTGGTCGGGGTGCCCTGCAGCAGCATCGGCATCTCGACGTTCTCGACCGCCGAGAGGTAGGGGAGCAGGTTGCGGGCGGTCTGCTGCCAGATGAAGCCGATCACGCTGCGCCGGTACTCGGTCCGCTCGCGGGTTCCCATCTCGCCAAGCACATGGCCGGCCACCACCGCGCGGCCGGCGGACGGGACGTCCAGCCCGGCCAGGATGTTGAGCAGCGTGCTCTTGCCGCTTCCCGAGGCGCCGACCAGGGCGATGAACTCGCCGGGCTCCACCAGCAGGTCCAGCCCCTGCAGGGCGACCACCTCCAGGTCGGCGACCTTGTAGATCTTTACCAGGTTGTCGCACACGATCATCGCCTCGTCGCCGGTCATGGTGCGGGGCCGATGCTGTGCCACGCGCTGCGGCATGCCGGGTGGCGTTGCGGGCATCCCGGTTCCCGCCGGGGCCTCCCCGGCGGGGAGGTCGACGATCTCGGAGGTCCGTTCGGTCATTCCGTCTCCCATTGCGCTCAATCGTCGCCGATTCGCAGCGCGTCGGCTGCGCGAGCCCGCCGTGCGAGCCAGGTCGAGACCGCGATGGCGGCCGAGACTACCACCAGCAGCATCGCGCTCATGATCGCCACCGACCACCAGTCGACGGCCAGGTCCAGCTGCCGCTCGCTGGCCGCCAGGGCCGACAGGCCCAGGGACGGGGCCAGGAGCAGCGCCACCGCCACCCCCAGGACGACGCCCGGCACCAGGGCCACCAGCACCGGCGGCCCGTGCTCCATCACCGTCAGCTGCAGGGATTGCCTTGCGGACAGGCCCAACGTCCGCAGGAAGGCCAGGTCGCGCGTGCGGGCCGCCGCCGACAGGGTCAGAGCGGCCATGGTGGCCAGGGCGGTGTACCCCGCAGCCACGGCCAGCGCTCCACGGAAGCCGATCACCACGCCCGAGACCAGCGGGGCGGACCGGAGGTTGCCGTAGTCCGCGTGCCGCGATGTCAGCTGCCCCAGCGCCAGCTCCCCGGCCACGTGCTCCCTTATCGCCCCGTCGATCGACTCCGGACCGCGGACCAGCAGCCGGTTGGCGTACAGGGTCTGGAACTCATAGGCCGCCTGCAGGTGGTCGAGCGAGGCGATCACGAACGGGAGGTCGGCATCCAGCCCCGGGAAGTCGGTCCGTTCCTGGACGTCCACGAAGGTCATCTCCTGCCCCGCGACCTCGACCGTGAAGGTGTCGCCGCGTTGCACCGGCTGGCTGCCCGCCGGGAGGCTGCGCGACAGGACGGCGGGGATGGGCGACTCGGGGGTTCCGAGGTACGGCTCGTCGGCGTGCAGCTGGGGCGGCAGCTCGGCGTCGATCGGTGCTCCGGCGACCACGTCGCGGTAGGCATCGGCCTCGATGGCATAGAGGTGGATGGCGCTGCGCTGGTTGGGCGTGCTGGCGAACCGGGCCTGGCCGTCCACGAAGGCCCCGGCGACGGCCTCGACGCCCTCGACCTCGCGAGGATCGATCAGCGTTGAGACCGCTCCGCCGCCGACGCGCTGGATGGTCCAGTCGGCGCCGACGTTCTCCCACGACGCGACCAGTTGGCCGCGATCCACGGTCGTGGTCACCACCGAGGCGAAAGCCCCGAACGCGGCGGTCAGCATCAGCACCAGCAACGGCAGGTTGGACGCGGCGGGGTGCCGGGCCACCGTGCGCAGTCCCAGGACCGGGACCAGGTCCCGCCGCCGGGCGGCGAGCCAGCCCAGGAAGCGGATCGGGAGGGGGTAAAGGCGCATGGCCACGATCCCCATCGCCACTCCGGCCA
>DASUSP010000100.1:0-27026 GCA_036375035.1 Candidatus Limnocylindria bacterium | reverse complement strand
GGACGCCCTGTTCGACGCCATCGCGGCCGGCGCGTCGGGCTACGTGCTGAAGCGGATCGGGTCGGACGAGCTGGTGACGGCGGTGCGCACCGTGGCCGGCGGCCAGTCGATGCTCGACCCGGCCGTGACCGCCGCGGTGCTCGAGCGGCTGCGGCACGCGGCGCACGCCGAGGAGTCCGGTGCGTTCAGCGAGCTGACCGAGCAGGAGCGTCGCGTGCTGGCCCACCTGGCGCAAGGCGAGTCCAACCGCGAGATCGCGCAGGCCATGGAGCTCGCCGAGAAGACGGTGCGCAACTACGTCAGCAACATCCTGGCGAAGCTGTCTCTGACCAGCCGCGCACAGGCCGCCGCCTTCGCCATCCGCAACCGCCTCTCGGAGCTCGGCCGGGAGCCGCATGACTGACCCGATGCCGTCACCGGCCGCCCAACCCTGGGCGGCCGGGGCGCGACGTTCCCTTGCGCCCGCGGCCACGGCCCTCGTCGTGGCCCTCGCTCTTGCGGCATGCGTGAGCACGCCCTCGGGCAGCCCCGTCTCAACGTCCAGCGTGTCCGCGTCGGCAACGCCGGAGTCGACGCCGGAGCCGACGCCGCAGGCCACCGCGATCGAGACGGCCGAGCCGACCGCGACCCCTGAGCCGCCGCTCTCGCTTGACCTGCCAGCGGACGCCGACCCTCGCCGCGTGGCCGTCACCGTGGCGCCGGAGGTCCCTGTTGACGGCGACGGCCGGATCGTGGTGACCGTCACCAGCCTGTCCGACGAGCGGATCACGGAGCTGGTGCTGCGCTGGCCGACCACCCTGCGCGAGACGCTCTTCCTGGCGCCATTCGAGCCGTCGCAGCAGCGGATCGCCGACGGCGGCCCGCCGCTGTGGCAGGAGTGGACGAAGTGGGTCGAGGGGCCAGGCGAGCGCGGCGAGCCGGCGGGCACGACCTCCCTGGGCTGGGGGCCGCTCGACGCCGGCGCGACGCTCACCATCCCGATCCTGGTCACACGCAATGCCGCCGGGCCGGTCGACTTCGACTTCCAGGTCCTGGCCGGCGAGGCGATCCTGGGCCTGGAGGACGGCACGCCGGCTGAGCTGCGCGTGCAGGTGCCCTGATCCGGCCCATCCGTGGCGTAGGCTGACCGGGTGCGTGCCATCCTCCCAGCCTGGACCGATCCCGACGCGGGCCTCTACGCCCGCCTGGGCGAGATGGTCGACCCCGATCGCAAGGTGCTGGCGGCCCTCGAGCGCATCGTGCCGCTGTCGGGGAAGCGGATCGCGGACGTGGGGACGGGGATCGGCCACTACCCGATGCTGCTGGCGCGGCGCACGGCGCGGACCTACGGGATCGAGGCCGACGACGAGCTGCGCACCGAGGCCCGCCGCCGCGCCACAGAGGCCCACCAGCCGAACATCCGCATCGTGGCCGGCGAGCCGGAGCGGCTGCCGCTGCGCGACGGGGCGGTGGACATCGTGCTTTCCGGGACGATCGAGCCGGACGACGCCGCACTGCCCGCGGTGGACGAGGCGCTGCGGGTCCTGCGTCCCGGGGGGCGGCTGGTTGTGCTGGGCTACTACGGGCGGGACGACCTGGCCAGCCTGCTCGAGCCGGAGGTGGTGGCCCATGCGCTGGAGGCCACGCGGCGCAGGACCGGCTGGTGGCTGCGCCACGGGTTCAAGATCAAGGTCGTGCACTCCCGGATCGACCTGTCGGACGAGGAGGCCGCCATGGAGCTCCTGCCCCGGCTGTACGGGGACCGCGGGCTTGCGTTCCTGATGGGCCCCCACGCCACCAGCCTTGAGCTCAAGATCGGCCTCTATCACCGCCCGAGGGATTGACCGCCGGCCTTCCGAGCGGTCGGATGAACCGATCGCGACCGGTCGGCCCGCGAAAATTACGGATTCAGTGCAAGAATCCGCTTGCGCCCGCGGATTGTGGGACTTATGATCGTGCCGTCGAGGGCCAGGCTCTTCTCCCCCCGGAGCCTGGCCTTCGGCCTGCCCGGCGGCCGGTGCGATAATGGATCCGACCCCATTTCGCCACCCACCTCGCCGTCCCGGCGGCGCAGTGCGACACACGCTTGGAGGCTGATGCGCCATGGCCACCACCACGCCCCGCATGAAGATCACCTACGCCACCCTGTCGGCCGACAACGAGGAGCTGCAGTCGGCGTTCGACGCCGCCGTGGAGCGCGTTCGCGGCGAGCTGGGCCGCACCTACCCGATGATCATCGGCGACGAGGACCGGACGGGCGACGAGACCTTCGAGGACCGCTCCCCGATCGACCGAGAGCTGATCGTCTCCCGCTTCCCGGTGGGGACGCGCCAGGACGTCCAGGACGCGATCGCCGCCGCGCGCGCCGCGTTCCCGGCCTGGCGCGACCTGGGCTGGCGCAAGCGGCTGGAGCTGATGCGCCGCGCGGCGGACCTGATCAGCGAGCGCCAGTTCGACTACGCCGCGATGATGGCCTTCGAGGTCGGCAAGAACCGTCTCGAGGCACTCGGCGACGTGGAGGAGACGGCCGACCTGCTGCGCTACTACTCGGATGTGATGGAGCAGAACGACGGCTTCGAGCGCCCGATGGGCTCGCTGTCCCCGGCCGAGAAGACGAAGTCGGTCCTTCGCCCCCACGGCGTTTGGGCGGTGATCAGCCCCTTCAACTTCCCGATGGCCCTGGCCGGAGGGCCAGCCGCCGGCGCACTGATCGCCGGCAACACCGTGGTCATGAAGCCGTCGTCCGACGCTCCGCTGATGGCCTGGCAGTTCGTGCAGGTCCTGCGTGAGGTGGGCGTGCCGGCCGGCGTCGTGAACGTCGTGACCGGACCGGGCGAGACGGTGGGCGCTGAGCTGCAGGAGAACCCCGGCATCGACGGCCTGGTCTTCACCGGCAGCTACGAGGTTGGGATGTCCCTCTACAAGGGATTCACCCGCGAGTTCCCGCGGCCGATCATCACCGAGATGGGTGGCAAGAACCCGGCGATCGTGACCGCCAGCGCCGACCTGGACACCGCCGCCGAGGGCGTGATGCGCTCGGCCTTCGGCTTCGACGGCCAGAAGTGCAGCGCCAACAGCCGCGTCTACGTGGACCGCAGGGTGGCGCGCGAGTTCGTCGACAAGCTGGTGGAGCGCACGCGTGACATCGCCGTGGGCGATCCCACCCGGCGCGAGAACTGGATGGGCCCGGTCATCAACGAGCGCGCGCTGCGCAAGTTCCGCGACGCGGTCGAGGAGGCGAAGCGCGACGGAGGCACGATCGAGATCGGCGGCGAGGTGCTCGGCGAAGGTGATGCCGCGCGCGGCTTCTTCCCGACCCCGACCATCGTCACCGGGCTGCCGCTCACCCATCGCCTGTTCCGCGAGGAGCTGTTCGTCCCGCTCCTGGTGGTCGGCGAGGTCCACTCCTTGGACGAGGCGCTGGAGCACGCCAACGCGACCCCCTACGGCCTCACTGCCGGCATCTTCAGCGGCGACCAGGCGGAGATCGGCCGCTTCCTGAACACCATCCAGGCGGGCGTGGTCTACGTCAACCGCCGCGCGGGTGCGACCACCGGCGCGTGGCCGGGGATCCAGAGCTTCGGCGGCTGGAAGGGCTCCGGTTCATCGGGCAAGAGCGGCCTCGGCCCGTACTACGTGCAGCAGTTCATGCGGGAGCAGTCGCAGACCATCATCGGCGACGCCTCCGGGCCGTCCGGTGAGTGAGCCCGGCGGGGGCTCGGCCAACGGTCGGGCGCGTCCGGAGGAGCTGCGCTCCCTGGCAGAGCTGGAGGAGCTTGATCCGGTCGTCGACCCGAGCGGCTGGTTCAGCGTTCAGCTGCGCTACGCCTACCTCGTCGGCGAGGCGCAGGCCCCGGCCATGGTCGAGGACCGCGTCGTGCTGGTGGACGGCGAGGACGAGGAGGCGGCGCTTGGCCGCGCCATCGAGATCGCCGAGGAGTACGAGGACGAGTTCGAGACCGAGGCCGGCGAGACGGGCCAGATCCGCTTCGAGGGGATCGTGGCCATCAAGGAGCTGGACGACCCGCCCGCCGCGGGAACCGAGGTGTGGCACGAGTTCATGTCACCGGCCGGCGTCGAGACCGAGGCCGACGGCGAGCCGCTGCCGGCCCTGCGACCCGTGGAGATGGCCTTCCCCCGCGCCCACGACGAGTGAGCGGCTGGCGATCGGTGGCCTACGGGGCGGCCCGTCCGCTCCTGTTCCGCTTCGACTCGGAGCGGATCCACCGCCTCACGGTCAGCGGCCTGCGCGTGGCCGGCGAGAACGGGCTTGGCCGCCTGGTGCTGCAGCTCGCCGGCGGAGCGCCGCGACGGCCCGCCCCGTGGACCGAGCTGCTGGGCCTGCGCTTCCGCAACCGGGTCGGCCTGGCAGCTGGTTGGGACAAGGACGCGGTCGCGCTGCGCGGCTGGGCGGCGCTGGGCCTGGGCTTCGCCGAGGTGGGGACCGTCACCCTCGAGCCACAGGCCGGCAACCCGCGGCCGCGGCTGTTCCGCCTCCCCGAGGACCGGGCGCTGATCAACCGCATGGGGTTCAACAACGCCGGCGCGGCCAGCCTGGCCCGCCGCGTGATGCTGGCGCGTCGCCATCTGCCGCCGCGCTTCGTGGTCGGGGTCAACATCGGGCGCGGACGGGCCACGCCCCCGGAACGGGCGGTGGACGACTACGTGGCGGCCACGCGCCTGGTGGCCCCGGTGGCCGACTACCTGGTCGTGAACGTGTCGTCCCCGAACACCCCGGGGCTGCGCGATCTCCAGGACCCGGAGCGGCTGGCCGAGCTGGCCGCGGGGGTCATGGCCGCCGCGGTCGCCTCCGGCCGGCAGCCGCCGTTGCTGGTCAAGCTGAGCCCCGACCTCGAGGCCGATGCGCTGCGGTCCCTCGTTCCGCGCCTGCGCGACGCCGGCGTGGCCGGGCTGGTGATCGCCAACACCACCACCCGTCGTGACGGGCTGCGCTCGCCCAGCGCGACCGAGGAGGGCGGCCTGTCGGGCGCGCCCCTGCTGGCCGGCATGCTGGAGCGCGTGGGGCTGGTTCGCGACATCGCCGGCGCCGGGTGCGTGATCATCGCCTCGGGCGGCATCGGCTCGGCGGCTGACGTTGCCGCCGCATACGCCGCCGGCGCGGACCTGGTGCAGCTGTGGACCGGACTGGTCTACGCCGGGCCGGGCCTGGTCGGCGAGGCGGCCGCCGTGCGACCGAGCCCCTGATCCGGCTGGTACCATTGAGCCGCAATTAGCCAAGGGCGCGGGCAGGACGCGCCACTCCGCTCCGGAGAACTCTCGTCATGTCTGTCGAGACCACGACCTCCGCCGCGGCTGCCCGCATCACGGCGCCGCGCATCCGCACCGAGCTGCCGGGACCCCGAGCGCGCGACATCATCGCCCGCGACGAGGCCGTCGTCAGCCCCAGCCTCACCCGCGCCTACCCGCTGGTCGCCGAATCGGGCGACGGCGTGTGGGTGACCGATGTCGACGGCAACGTCTTCTGCGACTTCGCGGCCGGCATCGCGGTGGCCAGCACCGGTCACGCCCACCCCAGGGTGGTGGCCGCAATCAAGGAGCAGGCCGATCGCCTGATCCACATCGCCGCCACCGACTTCTACGAGCCGCGCTACCTGGAGTTCAGCGAGCGGCTGGCGGCCATCGCCCCGTTCGAGGAGAAGGCGCGCGTCTTTCTCACCAACTCCGGCACCGAGGCGGTGGAGGGTGCCATCAAGCTGGCGCGCTACCACACGCATCGGCCCGGCATCATCGCCTTCGAGGGCGCCTTCCACGGCCGCACCATGGGCTCGCTGTCGCTCACGAACTCGAAGGTGAAGCAGCGCGCCGGCTTCGGCCCGCTGATCCCCATGGTCCACCACGCCCCGTTCCCGCGTGTCCGCGCCTGGCGCGAGGGCTCCGGCGGCGACGGCAGCGCCGAGCTGGACGTCCTGAAGCGCTCCATCCTGGGAAGGCTGATCGCGCCCAGCGACGTGGCCGCCATCGTGGTGGAGCCGGTGCAGGGCGAGGGCGGCTACTTCCCGGCGCCCACGGCGTTCCTGCAAGGGCTGCGCGACATCTGCGACGAGCACGGCATCCTGCTGGTCGCCGACGAGATCCAGTCGGGCATGGGACGGACCGGCAAGTGGTGGGCCATCGAGCACGCCGGCGTGGAGCCGGACATCGTGACCACCGCCAAGGGAATCGCCTCGGGCATGCCGATCGGCGCGTTCCTGGCCCGCGACTCGGTCTGGACCTGGCCGCCCGGCGCGCACGGGTCGACCTTCGCCGGCAACCCGATCTGCGCCGCGGCGGGGCTCGTCACCCTAGACCTGATCGAGGGCGGCCTGATGGCCAATGCCGCCGCCATGGGCGACCGGCTGCTGACCGCGCTGCGCGACGTCGCGGCGGGTTCTGACGCGGTTCGTGACGTCCGGGGCCTCGGACTGATGGTCGGGATCGAGTTCCAGACCCATGAGCAGGCCAATGCCGTTGAGCGCGCCGCGTTCGAGCGCGGGCTGCTGGTGCTGGAGTGCGGCGAGTCGACGCTGCGCATGTGCCCGCCGCTGGTCGTCGACGCCGAGACGGTGGACACCGCGGTGCGCATCTTCGGCGAGGCGCTCGGTGCGGTCCGCCATCCCGAGCCGGGTCACGAGGAGGTCGGCGGCTAGCCGACCAGCTGCACGATGCGGTCGGCCAGCCGTGGCAGGCCGGCCGCGACGTGCGGGCTCAGCTCGGCGCCCTGCGCGTAGCGGGCGCCGCCGATCCCCAGGAAGCTGTCCGCGGCATGGACGCCGCCCAGGGCGGCGGCGAGCGCCACCGCCTGCCCCACGCTCAGCGCGTGGGTCGAGGCCACGCCCAGTCGGCGCTCCAGCGACGGGAGCTCGGCCAGCGGCAGCTCGACCACCTCCCCGGGTGGCAGGCCATGGACGCAGTCGACCACGACCCGCGCGGTCTCGGGCGGATCGCCCATCAGCTGTTCGGCGGAGAGCTGCAGCACCTCCTCCAGCTCGGCGCGCTCGCGGACGCTGGGCGGCAGCAGCTTCAGCACCTCGAGCGCGGCCGCATCGTCCCCCCCGTGGAACGAGCCACAGGCCAGGACGCGGACGCGCCGTGTCATCGGTCCCGCTCGATCGAAACGTCCAGGAAGTGGGTCGCGCAGCTGATGCAGGGGTCGTAGCTGCGGATCAGCTGCTCCAGCCGGTGGGTTGCCACCTCGTGCGGCAGGTCGACCACGGCCGGGGCGAAGACCTCCAGGTCGCGCTCGATGGCCGCCTGGTTCTGGCTGGTGGGCGGCACGATCTGCGCGGCCCGGATCAGGCCCTCGTCGTCCAGCTCGTAGCGGTGGAAGAGCAACCCGCGGGGTGCCTCGGTGGCCCAGGCGGCCACCCCGGCACGCGGCTGCCACGGGGCGAACGGACGCTCCGGCCGCACGTAGGCGTCCAGGATGTCGATCGCCTCGGCCACGGCATGCACCAGCTCCACCGCGCGCGACACGATGCTGCGGAACACGTTGCGCCGCAGCTCGTCCAGCGACAGGCCGGTCGCGTCGAGCGCCGCTCGAGCCACGGGGTGCAGCTGGCCGGCGGCCAGCACCACCCGGGCGGTGGGACCGAGCAGGTACGGCACGCCATCCGCGGCCCGCGCCTGCAGGGCGTTCGACCACGGCACCTGGACCTCGTGGAAGGCATCGCGCCAGTCGCTCGGGGCCAGGTCGATCCCGTCGGAGGAGACGATGCGCCCGTCGCTCATCGGGTACTGGTCGGGGTGCTTCAGGCTCACCAGGCGCGTGTCGCGGTCGGCCGCCGGGGTCTCGAGGCCAGCCACCAGCGCCACGGTCTGGATCGCCTCGTCCAGGACCCCGCGCAGCTGCTCGCGGATCTCGGCGAACTCGGCGGCGGTAGGAACGTGGTAGAAGCCGCCGACCCGCACGCTCACCGGGTGCACCGGCCGGCCGCCCACGATGGCCACCAGCCTGTTGCCGAGCTTCTTGAGGCGCAGGCCGCGCTCCACCAGCTCGCGGTGATCGGCAGCCATCTCAAGCGCGCTGGCGTAGCCCAGGAAGTCGGGCGCGTGCAGCAGGAAGATGTGCAGGGCGTGGCTCTCGATCCACTCGCCGCAGTACAGGAGGCGGCGCAGGATTCGCACCCCCGGGTCGACCTGGACGCCGGCCAGCGACTCGAAGGCGTGCACGCCGGACATCTGGTAGGCGACCGGGCAGATGCCGCAGATGCGAGCCACGATGTCCAGCACCTCGTCCGGGGTGCGGCCCACCACCAGCTGCTCGAAGTAGCGCGGCGCCTCGAAGATCTGCAGCTGGGCCTCCACCCCGCCGCCGGCGTCCACCCGCAGGTGCAGGCGGCCCTCGCCCTCGACGCGGGTCAGCTGCCCGACCGCGAACTCCAGGTCGCGCGTCTCGGTGGTCTGGGTGGTCATGCCCCTGGCTCCTCATCGGTCGTTCGTTCGTCCTGGACCGATGTCTCGGCGTTCCCGGTCCCGAAGTGGGTGACCGCCCGCGCGGCATGCTCGCGGAACGGCTCGGACCAGCCGGTGAAGCCGGCGAACAGGCGGTCGACATCTGGCCCGCTGCGGTCCGCCGCGAACCAGCCGGCCAGGCTGGCCACGTTGGCCTGCTCACGCGGCCCGAAGCAGGCGTAGCAGCCGCGGGCGAAGCCCGGGCACAGCGCCCCGCAGCCGGTCACGGTGAGCGGGCCCATGCACGGCGCGCCGCCGGCGACCAGCACGCAGACCTGTCCCAGGCGCTTGCACTCCAGGCAGACGGCCTCGTCGGGGAGCTGCGGGCGGCGACCGAGCCGCAGTGCGGTGAGGAGCTCCAGCAGCTGGCCGGGGTCGATCGGGCAGCCGCGCAGCTCCGCGTCGACCTTCACGTAGTCGGCGATCGGGCGAGCCTGCGCCAGCGACTCGATGTGCTCGGGCTCCGGGTACACCATCGCCCGCCACTCGGGCTCGTTGCCCCAGTTGCGCATGGCCTGGATGCCGCCCGCGGTGGCGCAGGCGCCGATGGTGACCAGCAGCTTGCTCCGCTGGCGCAGCTCCTCGATCTGTTCGGCCTGCTCCGGGGTGCTGATCGAGCCCTCGACCAGCAGCACGTCGTAGGGGCCTTCCGAGCGGCGGGAGGTCGCCTCCGGGAACTCGACCAGCTCGAACCGCTCGCCGATCGCCAGCAGCTCGTCCTCCAGGTCCAGCAGGGTCAGCTGGCAGCCGTCGCAGGAGGCCATCTTCACCACGCCGACGCGCGGCGCGGCCACGGTGGTGGCGGTCATCACAGCCCCTCCTTCCCGAACAGCTCGCCCAGCTCGCCGACGGAGAAGACCGGGCCGTCGCGGCAGACGAAGTAGGGACCCATCTGGCAGTGGCCGCAGAGGCCGATGCCGCACTGCATGTGACGCTCCATCGAGACGAAGAGGCGCTCGGGGGCCACGCCCCGGTCGCGCAGGGTGGTGACGGTGGCCTGCATCATCCGCTCGGGGCCGCACACGAAGGCGACGGTCGGGCGCCGGCCGAAGTCGCGCCGGTCGAGGAGCTGGGTAACCACGCCCACGCGACCCTCCCAACCAGGCTCGGCGCGATCGACGATCTGCGCCACCTCGATGCCGTGCTGCGCCCAGCGCTCCAGCTCATCGGTGAAGAGGCGGTCGGACGGGGTGCGGGCCCCGTAGGCCAGCAGCACCTCGCCGAAGCGGTCGCGGCTGGCCACGATGGCGTCGAGCACGGGCCGCAGCGGCGCCAGCCCGATGCCACCGGTGACGATCAGGACGTTGCGCCCCAGTGCGCGGTCGACGGGCCACGCTCGGCCGAGCGGCCCGCGCAACCCGATCTGGGCGCCGGGCGCCTCGGCGATGAGGGCCGCGGTGGCGGGCCCGGCGGCGCGGACGGTCAGGACCAGCTCATCGGTCCCGTAGCGCGAGACCGAGATGGGCAGCGACGGGAAGCCGGGCTGCTCGACCATCACGAACTGCCCCGGCAGCCCGGCCAGCAACGCCGGCTCGGTGGGCTGCAGGAAGAGCGAGGTGGTGTCGGCCGTCTCGCGCTGCGAGGCGCGCAGAGTGACGACCTCGAAGCGGCCGGGAGTGGCCGCGGCGGGTCGGGTCAGCAGCTGCTCAGGTGGCGCGGCCGGCGGGGCGATGGCCGCCAGCTCCTCGCGGACGTCGATCCCGACCGGGCACCACGTGATGCATCGGGCACAGCCCACGCAGCCGTAGGTGCCGAACTGGTCGACCCAGGTCGCAAACTTGTGGGTCAGCCACTGGCGGTAGCGGTCGGAGCGCTCCGGGCGGAAGTTGCCGCCGGCGACCTTGGCGAAGCCGGCGGTAAAGCACGAGTCCCAGTGCCGCTCGGCCACGTTGACCCTGCCGTCCAGGTCGGAAGTTATGGCCGTCGAGGTGCAGAAGCAGGTAGGGCACACCATGGTGCAGTTGGCGCAGGCCAGGCAGCGATCCGCGACCTCCTCCCAGCGGGGGCTGTCCAGCTGGTCCATCAACCGGTCGCGCAGACCCTCGATCACCACCGGGTCGCCCTGCGCGGCGCGCACGGCGGCCACGCTGGCCGAGGCCTCCGCCTCCTCGGCAGGGGACGCAACACGGCCCGGCAGGCGGGCCAGCAGCCGCTCGCCGGCTGGCGAGCCTGCGCTCACCACGAACCCGGCATCCAGCTCGGACATGACCAGGTCGTGTCCGCCGCGGACCTCCGGCCCGGTGCCCATCGAGGCGCAGAAGCAGGCGTCGCCGGCGCGGCCGCACTGCACCGCCACCACCAGCGCCGACTCGCGACGAGCGCGGTAGTCCTCGTCCACGAACGTGCCGCCGGCCAGGACCCGATCCTGGATCCCGAGCGCCGCCAGCTCGCATGCGCGCACGCCGAGGAAGGCCAGCCGCGGCGGATCGGGCGGGACGGCGGCGAACGCCACCGATCCGGCCTCGTCGCGCCGCATCATCCCCACCTTCTGCTTCGGCGGGAAGGTGAACTGCTTCCAGCTCATCTGGCCGTTCACCACGTCGAAGGCCCGCTCGGTGGCGCCCCGCACCAGGCGGTAGCGGCCGGGGGCCTGCTCGTCGCGCCAGCCGATCGGGAGGTCCTCCACGCGCTCGAGCCGGTCCAGGACCAGCATGCCGTCGCGCACGGTCGGCCCGATGATGGTGCGACCTCCCTCGTGCAGAAGGTCGAACAGGGCGTCAAGCCGCGCGCGCGGCAGGAAGACATTTCCGGCGGCGATCACCATGGCTCGTACTCCCGGTCGCGGGCGTACAGGTCGAGCAACTGCGTGCGAGTCGCCACCAGCCGGCGGCTGACGACCTGCAGGAGGCGCGGGTAGACGGTCACCGCCAGGGCTTCGTCCTCGCGGAGCAGGGCCCGCAGCTTCTCGGCGTCGAAGACGATCACCTCGCTGGGCTGCAGCGCCACGACGGTTGAGGTGGACCGATACGGCGGCACCACCGCCGACCAGCCGAATGTCTCCCCCGGCTCCACCGTCATCAGCGTCGCGCGGCCGCGCCCGGCGACCGCCACCCGCAGCGAGAGCAAGCCGTCGAGCAGGATCCCGAAGCGGTCGCACTCCGCTCCCTCGCGGAGCAGGACCGCGCCGGCGTCCACGCGGCGCAGCTCACCGATGGCGGACAGGCGATCGCTGGCGTGCGGCGACAGCGCCTCGCCGAACCAGGTTCCCTTCAGGCGCGTGGCGACGCCGCTCTCCCCGATCATTGCCAATCGATCCTCATGTGGCCAGCGTGCCGGCCGGCCGTCGCGGTCGGGAGTGCCATTCGCCGCGACCGCCCCTGCCGTTCGGCCCGACCCGATCAGACCCCGGCCGGACGCGCGCCCGCGGAGAGCGCCTCGGAGCGCCGCAGCAGCGCGTGCTCGATCTTGCGGCGCAGCACCGGAGGATCGGTCTCGACCAGGTCATAGCGCACCCGGACGATGGGCTTGTTCAGCTTCATCAGCCTGCCCAGGTCGATCGGAGTGGCCGCCAGCACTACGTTGGCCGGCGTGGCATTGAGCGTCTCCTCCAGCTCGCGGACCTGCTCCGCGCCATAGCCCATGGCCGGCAGCAGAGGATCAAGGTGCGGCCACTTCGCCAGGACGTCGCGCAGCGACCCGACGGCGTGCGGCCGCGGGTCGACCACGGTGGCCCCCCAGCGGTGCGCCGCCACGCTGCCGGCGCCAAAGCGCATCTCCCCGTGCGTCAGGGTCGGGCCGTCCTCGACCACGACCACCTCGCGCCCCTCGATCGACTCACCCTCCAGGGTCAGCTCGCTGCGCGCCTCGATGATGGTGGCGTGCGGGTTGACCTGCCCGATGGTGTGGCGCAGGGCCGCCACCGCCTCGGGGCTGGCGGTGTCGATCTTGTTGATCACCGCAAGGTCGGCCCGGCGCAGGTTGGCCTCGCCCGGGTGGTAGCGCGTCTCGTCGCCCAGACGCAGCGGGTCGGTGACCACGATCAGCAGGTCGTGGCGGTAGAAGGACAGGTCGTTGTTGCCGCCGTCCCAGATGACGACGTCCCCCTCGGCCTCGGCCTGGCGCAGGATCGCCTCGTAGTCGACGCCGGCATAGATGGCGCGCCCGGCGGCGATGTGCGGCTCGTACTCCTCGCGCTCCTCGATGGTGGTCTCGTGCCGTTCCAGGTCCTCCATCGACCCGAAGCGCTGGACCGCCTGGCGCGCCAGGTCCCCGTAGGGCATCGGGTGCCGCACCAGGGCGGGCCGCAGCCCCAGCTCGGCCACGATCTCGGCCACGCGGCGGGTGGTCTGGCTCTTCCCGGCCCCGGTGCGCACGGCGCAGACCGCGATCACCGGCAGCCGGCTGGGCAGCATCGTGCGGTCCGGCCCCAGCAGGACGAAGTCGGCGCCGGCAGCGAGGACGCGCGAGGCGGCGTGCATGACCGCCTCGTGGCTGACGTCCGAGTAGGCGAACACGACCGTGTCGACCCGCTCCTCGGTGATCAGCCGCTCCAGATCGGCCTCGGGGAAGATGGGGATGCCGGCGGGGTAGTGGGGCCCGGCCAGCTCCGGGGGATAGCGCCGATCGTCGATGCCCGGGATCTGGGTGGCGGTGAAGGCCACCACCTCGGCCTGCGGGTCGTCGCGGTACACGACGTTGAAGTTGTGGAAGTCGCGCCCCGCGGCTCCCATGATGATCAGGCGCCTCGCCATCGCTGCCACCTCTATCCCTGGTGAGGCCGGGGTACGCGGCGCACGCCGCCCCGTGCCGGCTCCTGCGACCGTAGGCAGCGGCCGCGCCCCGCGGCGAGTGCCATTCGGGCCACCCCGGTGGGGCCCTTCAGCCCGATGGCGAGAAGGATGGTGGGACGGCCTGACTCAGTTCAGCAGGTCGGACAGCGACGTGAGGGTGAAGCCCCGGTCGCGCAGGCCGGGGACCATGATCCGCAGCGCGTCGAGCGTCTCGTAGCCACCCAGGTGCATCAGAACGTTCGAGCCGCCCTCGGCCGTGGTAACCACCTTGGTGGCGATCTGCTGAGCGGTCGGGCCGCCCTCGCTGATCGGCTTCCAGTCGATGGTGTCGATGTCCCACATGAACGTCTTGGTATAGCCGACCGATGCAGCGGCCTGGATCACCGCCGCGTTGATCGAACCGTACGGCGCCCGCCAGTAGGGCTGCGGGTTCTGCCCCGACAGCTGGCGCAGGATCGCCTCGGCATCGGTCAGCTCGCTCCGGATGAAGTCCGCGGTGGGGACCACGCCCGCGCAGGGTGCCAGCGTCGGCGAGCCGCCGCCGCCGCGCACCAGGTCGCAGTGGTGCATGGTGTGGTTGCCGATCTCGAACAGCTCGGGATGGGCGCGCACGATGGCCATGATCTCGCGGCCCTGCGGCGTCTGGGCCATGGCGCCGGTCGGGAACAGGGTCGCGCACACCCGGTTGGCGATCAGGAAGTTGAGGATGTCCACGCCCGGGTCCAGGCGCCCGCCCATGTCGAAGGTCAGCGCCACGCCGTTGCCGGCGCTGGGGATCACGTAGAAGGTCTGAGGACTTCCGGCGGGAACGCGGTTCCCGGCGCGGCAGCCGGAGTCCACCGGCGGCGGGACCGACGGGACCGGGCTGTTGGGCGGGGTGGGGTTGACGGTCGGCAACGGGGTGGCGTTCGGGTCCCCCGAGACGATCAGCACCCAGCCCACCTGGAGGGTGCTCGGATCCGTGGCCAGGCTCGGGTAGCGCTCCGCGTTCCACGCCTGGAGCTGGATGACGCTGACGCCCCATGCACGCCCGATCGACGACAGGGTGTCCCCGCGCTGGACGGTGTAGGTGGTCACCTCCCCGCTCGGCTCCGGGCTGGACGTCGCAGGTCGGCTCGGCGTCGCGCTCGGTGTCGCTTCGGGCGAGTCGCTCGAGACTCCTTCTGTCGGCGAGGCGCTGGGTCCGCCCGCGGAGGGAGACGCGCTCGGCTCGCCGCCGCAGGCCGCCAGCAGCACGGCCAGGATCAGGAGGGCCGCCGCCGGGCGGGCCGTGAGGGAGGACATGCTCGAGACCGCTCCTAGTTCGGGTGATAGCGGAGGTCGCCGGTGCTCACCGGCGACATGGCGCCCTCGGAGAGCAGCTGTGCCTCGCGGCGCAGGAGACCGAGCTCGGCCTCCAGGCGGCTGACCGCGTCGGGCATCTCCAGCAGCTGCTGCTTGCGCATTAGCTCCACCTGCAGCACCCCGGCCACCGCATAGGAGGCCGCGAGCGGCTCGTCGGGCAGGCGGATGGGCTTGAGGACTTCGTCGAGCGAGGCAGCCACGTCGGTGGTCTCCGGGGGTTCCGATGCTATGGACGCCGTGGAGGCCACGAAACGTTTCACCGTTGCCAGGTAGGCGTCCAGCGCGGCCTGCACACGCGGCACGAGGGCACTGGCCACCGTCGGGTCGCCCTCGATCTCGGGAAGCCGCTCCACCTCCACCACGGCGTAGTCGCCGGAGCGGTCCACGGCCCCCAGCCTGGCGCGCGCCTCGCCCACCGCCAGGAGGCCCCAGCGTCCATCCGGGAAGCGGTCGGCGCTGTGCACCTCCACCACGGTCCCCACCGCGCTGAAGGTGACCGGCGCGCCGGCCCGCTCGACCTCCGGGCCGCCGGTGATCACGCTCACCACGAAACGTCCCGCGTACGGCGAGGCATCGGTCATGACGTCTCGCATCATGGCCCGGTAGCGCTCCTCGAACACGTGCAGCGGCAGCGGCAGGTGCGGGAACGCGACGACGTGGAGGGGGAAGAGGGGCAGGCGCACGACTACTCCTGGTCGACGAAGGTGGTGTCGATCTGCGCCCGCTGCAGCTTCCCGGAGTAGTCGATGTAGACGCTCTTCCACTCGCTGAAGAACTCCAGCGCGGCCTGGCCCACCTCCCGGTGGCCGTTGCCGGTGGCCTTCACCCCGCCGAACGGCAGGTGCGCCTCGGCCCCGATCGTCCCGTGGTTCACGTAGCCCAGCCCCGACTCAAAGTCGCGGATCGAGCGGAAGGCCAGGTTCACGTCGCGCGTGAAGAGCGACGTCGAGAGGCCGTACTTCACACCGTTGACGACCTCGACCGCCTCGTCCCAGCTGTCGACCGGGATGACCGATGTCACCGGGCCGAAGATCTCCTCCTGCGCGATGCGGGCCGCGGGCCGCACGTCGGCGAAGATGGTCGGCTGGAAGAAGGAGCCGCGCGACAGTTCGCCGTCACGGGCGGGCTCGCCCCCGATCACCAGGTCGCCCTCGTTGCGACCGATGGCCGCGTACTCCGCGATGCGCTCGACCGCCTTGTCGTTGATCACCGGCCCGACGTCGGTGGTCTCCTCCAGCCCATCGCCGAGCACCAGCTTTCCCACCCGGCCCTTCAGCGCGTCCACGAACTGATCATGGATGGACCGATGGACCACGATGCGGCTGGCCGCCGTGCAGCGCTGGCCGCTCGTCCCGAAGGCGGACCACACCACGCTGTCCAGCGCCAGCTCCAGGTCGGCGTCCTCCCAGATCACGATGGGGTTCTTGCCGCCCAGCTCCAGGCTGACGCGCTTCAGCGTGTCCGCGGCGCGGCGGCTGATCTCGACCCCGGTCTCGGTGTGGCCGGTGAAGCTGATGAGCCGGATATCGGGGTGGTCGACGATGGCGTTGCCCACCTCCGCGCCGCTGCCGGTGACCACGTTGACCACTCCGGCGGGGATGCCGCCCTCGGTCAGCAGCTCCACGAAGCGGACCACGCAGGCCGGGGTATCGGACGCCGGCTTGATGACCGCCGTGTTGCCGCAGATCAGCGCCGGGAAGAGCTTCCAGGCGGGGATGGCGATCGGGAAGTTCCACGGGGTAATGATCCCGGCCACGCCGATCGGGCGGCGGATGGCCATGGCGAACTTGTCGGGCATCTCGGACGGGACGGTCTGCCCGAACAGGCGACGCCCCTCGCCGGCCATGTAGTAGGCGACGTCGATCGCCTCCTGCACGTCTCCGCGCGCCTCGGGCAGGACCTTGCCCATCTCGCGGGTCATGAGCCGCGACAGCTCCTCCTTGTGCTCGGCCAGCAAGCGCGCCACGCGGAAGAGGATCTCGCCCCGCTTCGGGGCGGGCATCAGCGACCAGGCCGGGAAGGCGGCCTTCGCCGCCGCCACGGCGGCATCGACATCGGCCGGACCTGACGCGGCGAACTCGCCGATCACCTCGTCATGGTTGGCCGGACTCACGCTGGTGAAGGTCGCGCCTGATTGGGCGGGCACCCATCGGTCCCCGATCAGGTTGCGGAACGTCGTGCTCACAGACATGCTCCTCGGTGTGCCACTGGGGCACCGGTGTGGGGGCCCTGATTGTACCCGCGGGAACGGATATTGCTCCTCTTGCGGACGAAGGAGAGTGACCGAAGATGCGGAACGCCAAGGATCTGCAGGGCCTGGCCATCGTGGACGTGAAGGGGGGCAACAAGCTCGGGAGCGCGGACGAGATCGTGATCTCGCCGGACAACGGGAGGCTGCTCGGGTTCGTGATGAAGAGCATGGGGGTGCTCTCCCCGAACGAACGCATCGTCGAGATGAGCGACGTGCGGTCGATCGGCCCCGACGCCATCACCGTCGAGGGCGAGGAGGTGGCCCACACCTCCGAGGCCGCGGCCGAGGAGTTTCAGCAGGCGCGCAGCAGCAAGCGCACGCTCAACGGGAAGAAGGTCGTCACACAGGACGGCACGGTGGTGGGCACCATCACCGACTACACGATCGACGAGCGCGAGGCGCGCGTGACGGGTCTGATCCTGGGTGGTGGCCTGTTCGAGAAGGGCGACGTCGTGCCCGCCGACCGCATCGTGTCGGTGGGGAGCGACGTCGTGGTGGTGAGCGAGCCCGGCGCCGAGAGTGGCGCGTCCGGGGCACGGCCTTTCGTCAGCTGAGCCACTCGATTCCCGGCCCGCGCGGGACATTCGTCCCTATCGCTGCCGTCTCGCCGGTCGGCACCATGCGCGGACAACTGAAGAACCGTCGAGGCGGGCGTATCCGTTTACGTACGTTAACGGGGCTGAAGTAGTGGCACTCCCGTCACGACGGCAAGAGGCAGGCGCCGGTCCGGCAACGGGCCGGCGTCGTCACGTCTGCTCCTGCGCCTCCTGCGGCGGGCGCGTCATGGACAGCACGTCCAGGACGCGGTCCAGCTCCTCCTCGCTGATCCGGCCCTCGGCCACGTGGCCGCGCTCGATCACCACCTGGCGGATGGTCCTGCCCTCGGCCAGCGCCTGCTTGGCGACCTTCGCGGCCTCCTCGTAGCCGATGTATCGGTTCAGCGGGGTGACGATCGAGGGGGAGCTCTCCGCGAACTGGCGGGCGCGGGACTCGTTGGCGGTGATGCCGTCGACGCATCGGTCCGCCAGCAGGCGGCTGGCGTTGGCCAGCAGCCGGGTCGACTCCAGGATGTTGCGCGCCAGCATCGGCAGCATGACGTTCAGCTCGAAGTTGCCGGCAGCGCCCCCGAAGGCGATCGCCGCGTCGTTGCCGATCACCTGGGCGCAGACCATGCAGGTTGCCTCGGGGATCACCGGGTTCACCTTGCCGGGCATGATCGACGAGCCCGGCTGCAGGTCGGGCAGGTGGATCTCGGCCAGGCCGGCCCGCGGCCCCGACGACATCCAGCGCAGGTCGTTGCAGATCTTGTAGAGGCTGACCGCGATGGTCCGCAGCTGGCCCGATGCCTCCACCAGCCCGTCCCGCGCCCCCTGGGCCTCGAAGTGGTCGCGCGCCTCGGTCAGCGGCAGGCCGGTGCGCTCGGCGACGTCTGCGATCACCGCCGCCGCGAAGCCGTGCGGCATGTTGATCCCGGTGCCCACCGCCGTGCCGCCCAGCGGCAGCTCGGCCAGGCGTGGCAGGGTGGCGTGCAGCCGCTCCACCCCCTTGCGCACCTGGTCGGCGTAGCCGCCGAACTCCTGGCCCAGCGTCACCGGCGTGGCGTCCATCAGGTGCGTGCGCCCCGACTTGACGACCGATGCGAACTCGTCCCGCTTGCGTTCCAGCGACTCGGCCAGGTGCTGCAGGGCGGGGATCAGCTCCTTCACCACGGCGCTGGTGGCCGCGACGTGGATGCTCGACGGGAAGACATCGTTGCTCGACTGGCTGGCGTTGACGTGGTCGTTGGGGTGGACCTCCCGTCCCAGCCGCTCGGTCGCCAGCGTGGCGATCACCTCGTTGGCGTTCATGTTGCTGCTGGTGCCGGAGCCGGTCTGGAAGATATCGATCGGGAAGTGGCCGTCCCAGTCGCCGCGCGCCACCTCCTCGGCCGCCGCGGCGATAGCCTCGGCCACCTCGTCCTCCAGGATGCCCAGCTGGGCGTTCACACGGGCAGCGGCCGCCTTGATGCGACCCAGCGCCTCGATGTGCGAGCGCTCCAGGGTGGCGCCGCTGATCGGGAAGTTCTCGACGGCGCGCTGCGTCTGGGCTCGCCACTTCGCGTGCGCCGGCACGCGCACCTCGCCCATCGAATCGTGCTCGGTGCGGAACGCCGCCTCGGCCGCCTCGTCGCGCGATCCGGCCACCGTGCTCATCGGCTCCAGTCGGGCTCTTCGAAGTCGGCGAAGCGGATCACTGGCGGGATGAGGTACGGCAGGAAGCCGCCGTCAAGGTCCTCGAGCGTTCGCTCCGCCTTGCCGATCAGCTCGTTCACGAAGATGCCCCGATAGGTGGGTGTGTAAGCCCGCAGCTTGTCCAGACCCTCCCGCAGCTTGTTGCGAGCGCCGCGCGCGTTGCGGCGCTGGAGGTGCAGCAGGCCGGCCGCGACCTGGATCAGGCCCTGGTAGAAGTCACGCTCCTCGTCGGGGGCCGCGCGCCAGAGTTCCTCCCAGGCCTCGTGAGCGTGCCAGTAGCGCACGCCGTTGAAGAGCGCCACACCTCGGCGGAAGATCTCCTCGGCCCGCTCCGGGTCGATGGGCGGGGTGCGCCCCGGCGCCAGGTCGTCATGCGGCGCGTCGATCGGGTGGTCCTCGGCGGTCATCGGTTCGGCCATCGCGCCGATCGTAGCAGGCCCCCTCAGGCGATGGTGTTGGCCCGTCGCTGCATGTCCGGCTCGCGGCCCAGCCGCGCCTCGATCTCGGCCCGGAACCGCAGCCCGGAGGAGTGGCGGCACAGCCAGCGCAGATAGTCGGGATCGTGTCGCGCCAGCTGCCCGATGCTCCAGCCGGCGTAGCGCCCGAAGTCCAGGACGCTCCCTGACGGGCGCGCCATCGATGCAGGTGGCGGGGGCACGACCGATCTCACCGCGGGCATGGGCCTGCCGGGACCCATCGGCTTCAGGACCTCCTGCGCGCACCGGCGGTCGTACGCGGCGCGCAGCTGCGGCGTGCGGACCAGGGCGTAGGCGCGGTTGATGGCCGCCATTCGCACCGCATCGGGAGAGGAGCCGTCGGGGTGGTACTGCCGGGCCAGCGCTCGGAAGGCGGCACCCAGGACCGACGGCTCGGCGTCCGGGTGGATCTGCAGGATCAGGTACGCGTCGGGCAGCATGTCCATGTCCTCCTCTGCCCCGATCGCCCGGCACCCACCGGACGTCCTCCATCGAGGCTGCGCGGCACTGTAGCCGATTGCATCGGGCCACGTTGCCGCGATGCAACAGGGCGCTAGAGCTCCCCGGACTCCATCATCGTCTTCAGACGGGCAAGACCGATGCGCCAGCCCCGCCCGAACATCCGCACGAAGAGCGGCGCGAGCAGACGCATCAATCCATCCCCCTCGATCGTCGAATCGGCGACCACCCTCGTCCCATCGTCGACCCGGCTGAAGCGCAGGTCGGCGTTGAACGGCGCCCACCGGGAGAGTCCGCGCATGGCGGCATGGTGCGGGGGATCGTAGATGGTGGCTACCGCATCGTTCTCCATCGAGAAGGGCCCCAGCCGGGTGCGTGCACGGCGCCGCGACCCGACGCCGTGCGGCGGCTCGGTGAGCCACCACTCGGTCACGTCGCCGGGAAACCAGCTGCCTGTCTTCTCCACGTCGGTCAGGACGGCGAAGACGTCTTCGATCGGACGCCCGATGACGATGGTGTTGCGAACCTGCGCCACACGTCGCAGGCTAGCCGCGCGGCGCCAGGAAGGCTACCCCTGCTGCGCCCCGGCGATGTTGACCATCCACAGGATCCCGAACTGGTCGGTGACCATGCCGAACTTGTCGCCCCATGGCGCGGTCACCAGCGGCTCCACCACGGTGCCGGCGGCCGCCAGCTTGTCGTAGTAGCCGGACAGCTCCGCGTCCGCCTCGGCGTCGCCGCTCAGCGAGATCTGCACGCCCGACGCGACCTGACCGGGCGTTCCGCTGATCGCGTCCGAGCCCATCAGGGTGAAGCCGCTGGGCGTTTCCAGCTGCGAATGCATCACCTTGTCGCCCTCGCCCTCGCCGTGCGGCAGGCCCCCCTCGGCGAAGGTGGTGAGCGTCAGCTCCCCGCCCAGCACCTCGCGGTAGAACTCCATCGCCTCGCGGGCGTTCCCCTTGAAGCTCAGGTAAGGGTTGAGTCGCGATGCCATGCGGTGCCTCCTCGGTGCATGTGGATGTACAGCCCATAGACGCTACCCGGCACCCGGACTCATCGGTTGAGATTGGCGAACCTCACCGACCGATGCTGCGGAGTGGCGAAGTCACGGCGTGGCCGGCCCGTCCCGAAGCGCGTTGCAGCGCCGCGCGAGGGATGGGCCGGGCACGCCTCGACTCCATCGGTCCAGGTCAGTCGGCGATCTTGGCCATCACGTGCTTGACGATGGTGTAGTCCTCGATCGAGTAGGTGCCCATGTCCTTGCCGTAGCCGGACTGCCCGAATCCGCCATGCGGCATCTCCGACGCGATGGTCAGGTGGTCGTTGATCCAGACCGTGCCGTAGCGCAGGCGACGCGCCGCGTTCAGCGCCCGCTTCACGTCCCGCGTCCAGACCGACGCGGCCAGGCCGTAGTTCACGCCGTTGGCCCAGCGGATGCCCTCCTCGTCGTCGGAGAAGTGCTGGACCGTGACCACGGGTCCGAAGACCTCGTTCTGGATGATCTCCGAGTCCTGGGCGATGTCGGTCACCACGGTCGGCTTGTAGAAGAAGCCGCGGTCGCCGTTGGTGCCGCCGCCGGTGGCCACCGTGGCGCCGTAGCCAACGGCGCGCTCCACGAAGCCCGCCACGCGCTCCTGCTGAGCCTTGTTGACCAGCGGGCCCATGTCCAGCTCCGGGTCGTCGGCCGGGTTGCCGACCTTGACCGATTCCACCGCCGGCACCAGCTCGGACAGGACGTTGTCGTACACCTTGCGCCCCGCGATGATGCGGGTCGCCGCCGTGCAGTCCTGGCCCGAGTTGAAAAAGCCGGCCATCTTCACCGTTTCGGCCACGGCGGCCGGGTCGGCGTCGTCGAAGACCAGCACCGGCGCCTTGCCGCCCAGCTCGAGGTGCAGCCGCTTGACGCTCTGGGCCGCGGCGGCCGCGATCTCCTTGCCGGTGGCGGTGTCGCCGGTGAGGCTGATCATGTCCACGTCGGGGTGGGTGACGAGGCGCATGCCGGAGGTCTTGCCCGGGCCGGTGATCACGTTCAGCACGCCCTTGGGGAAGATGTCGGCCGCCAGCTCGGCGATGCGCAGCGCCGACAGCGGGGTGGCCGAGGACGGCTTCAGGACGACCGTGCAGCCGGCGGCCAGCGCCGGGCACAGCTTCCAGATGGCCATCATCAACGGGTAGTTCCAGGGCGCCACCTGCCCGACCACGCCCGCCGGCTCGCGGCGGATCATGCTGGTGTGCGTGCTCACGTACTCGCCGGCGGCCTTGCCCTCGATTACCCGTGCCGCGCCGGCGAAGAAGCGGACGTTGTCGATGGTGAACTCGACGTCGAAGTCGGCGGTGCCCTTCGGCTTGCCGACGTTGGCCTGCTCCAGGCTGCTGAGCGTCTCGGCGTCGGCGGCGAGGGCGTCGGCGAACTTGTGCAGCATGGTGCTGCGCTCGGCCGGCGTGGTGAGCGACCACGACTCGAAGGCGTCGCGCGCCGCGGCCACAGCGCGGTCCACGTCGGCCTCGGTGCCGCGCGGCACCTGGGCGATGACCTCCTCCGTGGCGGGATTGACGACGTCGGTGGTCTGGCCACCGCTTGCCTCTGCCCAATCCCCGTTGATGAACATGCGGTACTTGGTGCCCGAGAGCGTCATGACTACCTCGCGAAGGCGTTGCTCGACAGATGAGGGGACCGATGTGCCCGGAGGCATCGGTTCAGCAAATTGTACGCGTCACGGCAACGGATTCGGTCCGGCTCGCCCGCGAGAGCGAGGGATTCCGCAAGTGTTCAGGTGATCTGAACACTTGCCATCGGGGGTCAGGCGTCGCGAACCGGGCGGAAGCCCCCGTCGGCGGCGCGGGCCATGACGAAGAGCAGGTCAGCCAGGCGGTTCAGATACGGCACGACCTGCGAATCGGGCAGGCCACCGGACTCGCCCAGCGCCACCGCGCGCCGTTCGGCGCGGCGGGTCGTGGTGCGCGCCAGGTCGAAGGCGGCGCCGGCCATCGTCTCGCCGGGGAGCACGAACTCGGCGGGCATGGGGTGGTCGGCCTCCAGCGCATCGATCTCCGATTCCAGCGCAGTCACCATCTCGGCGGTGACCAGGGTCGTCCCGGCAGTCAGCCGGGACCGGCGCTCCCGGTGAGTGGCCAGCTCGGCACCGACCACGAACAGCTCGCGCTGCAGTCGCAGGGCAAGCTCGGCCAGTCGCCCTCCGGGGCCTCCCGCCGCAGATCCCAGGGCGGCGCGGGCCAGGCCCAGCGCTGAAACGACCTCGTCGGTGGTGCCGTAGGCATCGGTCCGCAGTTCGGCCTTCGAGACGCGCTCACCGCCGTAGAGGAGCCCGGTCGTGCCTGTGTCCCCCTTGCGGGTGTAGATGCGCATGGACCGATGGTAGCGAGCCGGGGCACGGTTATTGCATCGGATCGGTCCGCATGACGAGCCCCAAGAAGCGTGTCCTGGTCATCAACGACACCAAGGAGATCCTGGAGCTCTTCCGCGACATCCTCTCGGGAGAGATGGGCTTCGACGTGACGCTCATGACGTACGCGCCCGATGAGCTGTCCAGGATCCTCGATGAGCGGCCGGACCTGGTGATCGTGGATTTCATCCTCGGCGACCGCGAGCTCCAGGGCTGGCAGCTGCTGCAGAAGATGAGGATGCATCCCCAGACCGAGTCCATCCCGATCATCGCCTGCACCGCCGCGGTTCGACAGGTCCGTGAGTCCGAGACCTACCTGATGGAGCAGGGCATCGAGGTGGTCATGAAACCGTTCACGATCGCGCAGCTGGAGAACGCTGTCCGCAACGCGCTGAAGCTGGGCGAGACTCAGCCGCCGAGCGGCGGGGATCGTGGCGAGGGCGGGAACTCGAAGCTGCTGACCCGCAACCCGTAGGGTGGCGGGCGGGGATCAGAAGAGTCCCGGCGGCGGCTCCCAGCGATCGGCCAGGAGGGTGACCTTGACAGGCGGCCCAACGACCTCCTCGGCCTTTTCCTTCACGGTCTGGATCAGCTCCCCGGCCCAGGGGCAGAACGGCGTGGTCAGCACCATCTTGATCTCGGTGGGCGCTCCGTCAGACCCGATCTCGACGTTCTTGATCAGGTCGAGGTCCACGATGCTCATCCCGATCTCCGGGTCGTGGATCTCGTAGAGCGCGGTCATCACCTCGTCGACCTTGCCGAGGTTGGAATCGATCGTCATATCCCGACCAGTTTACCAAGGATTAGGCCGGATGCCGTGGCGGCCGCCGGCGAGCGGCCCTACACCAGGCGCGTGTCGAACTTGGGGTGCGGTGCCGGCACCGGCGGGCGCACGCGGGTGTAGCCCTCGTACAGGACGCCCTCGGCATCGAGCAGCGCCTGGACGTCGGCCGCCTCCTGCACCGCGTCGGGCTGCGAGGCGTGGCAGGCGAGCGCGGCGACCTTGCGCCCTGCCACCTGGGTGATGTCGATCCGGTGTGTCGCCGCGCCCTCCTCCGGGGAGAGGTCGTAGCGCTTGGTCCCGGGCCCGAAGACCGGTGCCATGACGTACACCGCGTGCGGGGCGATCCCCGACTCCGCCAGCCGCTCGACCGCCCAGCGCGTGGCCGATCCCACGACCACGTGGTCGGGGTGGCCGGTGATGCCGTGCGTGCCGAAGGTGATCACCGCGTTGGGTCGTCGATCCGCCAGCCAGGCCGCGATCTCATCGACCAGCTGGGCGAATGGCATGTCCGCCACGCCGCCGTCCGGGTAGCCCTCCAGCACGGTCACCTCGGTGAAGCCGATCTTGGAGGCCGCGCAGCGCAGCTCGTCCTCGCGCACGTCGGCGAATCCCGGGTCCTCCTCCCCCTCCGGTGTTCCCGCCTCCCCGCGCGTCACGACCAGCAGCCGCACTACGCGTCCGGCGTCGTGGGCCAGCGCCAGCGCCCCGGCGCAGCCGAAGCTTTCGTCGTCGGGATGCGCCAGGACGGCGGCCAGGCCGCCGGTATGGTCGTCGGGGCGATGGTGGGTCACCGGTCCTCCTCAGCCTCGGGGTCGTCGTCGCTCAGCAGCGTCCAGCCGCGCTGCTGCACGGCGGTCCTCATCGTACGCAGCACCGCCAGCTTCGCGCTCGCCACCTCCGACACGAAGCGCCGGGTACCGGCCTCGTCCAGCGCGGAGCCGGGCGGGGCGGAGTCGCGCCCCACGTTCAGCCAGGCCAGGTGGTATCGGTCCATGCGGCCCCAGACGCGCTCCAGCAGCTCGTCCGAGTTGAGCAGCCAGAGTCGGAACCGATTCCAGTCCGGGTCGTCCAGCAGCGCCTCCCCATCCGCGATCAGGCCGTCGGTGAGCTCCAGGAAGCGGCCCCTGGACATGACGTGCTGCTGCGCCGGCATGCGGCGCAGCATAGGCCAGCCGGCGGCACCGCGCCCGTTCGTACTATTGCTCGCTCGCCGTGCCGGTCCGGACACTTCCGGTGCACCTTCGCACCACCTGGATGCCCCGAGTGGACCGATACCGCCCCACCAGCGCACCTCTCCCGCAGGAGGTCCGGCCCGCACCCGACCCGGCCGCCGTGGCTGCCGGGCTGGGCGCCGTGTTCGCGGCGCCCGCGGCCGTGGCACTGCTCCGCCTCTTCCCGGCGATCACGCCTGAGCGATATGGAGCGGGCTGGCTGCTGCCGGCGGCCGGCGGGGCGGCGGCGCTGGCCCTGGCGGCGGGGATGCTGCTCTCCATGGAGCGTGGCCTGCGCCGCAGCTCCGCCCCGGACCTGCTCCGGTCGGTGGCGCTGGGGGTGATCGCCGTCGGCCTGGCCGTCGCATCGCTGCGCTCGGTCGGTACCGGCGCGGCTGGAGCGTTCCCGGATGGCGGACTGGCGGCCACGGCCCTCGCCGGGGCGGTGCTGCTGCTGGTCGCGCAGCTGGGCGGGGAGTCGGTCCGGCTGCCGAGCCACCGCCCGCCCGCGCTGTGGCTCCTGGCCTTCGGCGTGGTCGAGGCCGCGCTGGCGGCTGCCGTGCTGCTGCCCCCCGCGGCCGACGCGTGGCCCTGGTTCGCGGCACTGGCGGCGGCGGTCGTTGCCGCCGGAGCGGTGCCCGGCCCGTGGACTGCGGCGGGCCTGACCGCGGCCGGGCTGGTGGCGCTGGCCGCGGCGCGGCTCGGGACGCTGGACGTGGTGCCCGGCCTGGCGGCGCTTGCAGCCGGCGGGCTGGCCTACGGCCTCCGGGGTGGGCTGTCCGTGGCTGACGCAGCGCTCCCGGCGGAGCCGGAACCGGGCAGCGACGACGGAGCTGCCGAGACCGAGCGACGCGCGCTCGCCGCGGAAGAGGAATCGTCGCGCCTGGCGCGCGAGCTGCGAGGCACCCTGGAGGAGCTCCTCCATGCGCGACGCACCATCGAGCTGCAGCGCGAGGAGATCGCGCAGGCGGCGGCGGTCGACACCCTGACCGGCGTCGCCACCCGCCGGGCGGTCCTGGACCGGCTGCGCACCGAGGCCGCCGAGGCGCGGCGTTACCAGCACCCCTTCGCGCTCGTCCTGCTGGACCTGGACGGGTTCGCCCGGCTCAACCGCGAGCGCGGGATACACATCGGCGACGCGGTCCTGCGCGAGGTGGCGCTTCGCCTGCGCCTGCGCGTGCGGGCCGCCGACGCGCTCGGTCGGGTGGGGGCGGACAGCTTCATGGCGATCCTGCCCCACACCGACGAAACAGGCGCCGCCACCTTCGCCGACGCGCTGCGCCGGCTGCTGACCGGCCGCCCGATCGATACCGAGGAGGGCGAGCTGGGCATCGCCGTGTCCATCGGCGTGGCCTTCATGCGAGCCGGGATGTCGCTCACCGACGAGGAGCTGCTGGCGTCGGCCGACGAGGCGCTGGCGTCGGCCCGCGCGGCCGGCGGCAACCGGATCGCCTTCGACCGCGCCCACGGCCTGATTCGCCTCGAGGAGCGCCGGGCGGATCGCGAGGGCGCCTAGCGGATATACACAACATATCCACCATGGGGGCCGGTTGACCCCCACATGTTGTGGATAAGCCGTTCCATCGGGCCATGGGCGGTGCTATCCTCGCGGGACCCATGCCGACCGCGCCCGACCTGTCCGCCAAGCTGATCTTCCCGACCAGGGAGATCGTCGAGGAGTACTACCTCCCGATCATCTACACCGC
>DASUSP010000099.1:0-15247 GCA_036375035.1 Candidatus Limnocylindria bacterium | reverse complement strand
CGGGGTATTCTGCTACTTGACCGAGCGCTTGCCTAGGGTGCCAGCGAATCGTCCCGGTGGCAGGGTGGGACCATCTTCCCGTCTATGCACCGATGCGCACCGGTCCTATCCTCACCGCATGTTCGAGCTGGTGGAGCCGCTATCCCTGACCGCGCTGATCGCGGCCACGCTGCAGTACGCCATCCTGGTCCGCCACCGCGAGGAGCGGCGCGACGAGGAGCGATACCTGTACGAGGCGGAGGCCGCGGGGCGCCAGGCGCTCTTCCGCGCCAGGCTGCTCGACCGCGGGCGATCCGTTCGCCAATGGAGCACTGCCGGCACTCGCTTCCGGTGAGCTGAGCTCAGGCCGACCGTCCCGCTCCGCCGATCACCCGCATCCCGAGCAGCGCCACGACCACCCCGGCGCTGATCAGCAGCACGCCGACCAGGTCCTGGTCGGCCCCGACGACCACGCCGACCCCGGCGGCGGATATGGCTATGCCCCCCAGCAGCGAGAGCGCTGATCGCACCCGATCCCTCCCCGTGCATGGTTGCCGCCGGTGGCGGCACCGGCGGCAGGGATCCATGCTGCGGCAGGACGGCCCTGACCTGAAGTGGCCCGATCGGGCTCCCCTCCCCCGGACCGATGGCCGCGCCCCGGCGCGGCCGAGGCATCGGTCCTGCCCGAAGGCTCTACCAGAGGGCCAGACCGGTGCCCTCGTCGGGGGTCCGCTCCAGCTCCACGCCGGTCATCTCGCGCAGCGTCACCTCGGCGACCCAGACCGTGCAGCCGGGCAGCAGGTGGCCTCCGACGGTCGCGCCTGAGCGGTCGGAGAAGTTGGCGTGGGCGTGGAGGAAGGGCTTGCCCTCCTTGATCGAGACATTGCCCACAAAGCCGGACATCTCGTGGTGCGTGTCGCTGCCGACCTCCAGGTAGCGCAGCGCCTCCTGGTCGTAGTAGGCGAAGGCGGCCCGCTGCACCGCTCCCACCACGCTGGCCCACGCGGCGCGAATATCCTGCTCCGCGCACACCCGCTCGATCTCCTCGACCAGGTCGCTGCCCGTCTCCAGGCGTCCAACCAGGGTCCGCCCCGGCCGCGCCTCCCAGAATCGCGATGCCACCGCCCGCCTGCCTCCTATTCGAAGTGCCTGAGGTTGTCGGTCATGGACGTGCGCGCCGCGGCACGGGCCGGGTAGATGCCCGCCGCGGACGCCACGCCGATCCCCAACAGCACGACAGCTGCCAGCACGACCCACGGCACGGCCAGGCCGGCGGCGAACTCGCGCGGCCCGGAGAGCGTCACCGTGGTCCAGGCCACCAGCAGGCCGATGCCGATGGCCGCCAGCCCGCCCACCGCGCCGATGATGGCGGCCTCGGTGACGACCATGGCCTGCACCTGGCGCACCGTCATGCCGTGGCTGCGCAGGATGGCGATCTCCCGGGCACGCTCGGCGACGCCCATGGCCAGCGTGTTGACCACGCCCAGGCCGCCAATCAGGACTGCCAGGAGAGCGAGCACGTCGAAGAGGCCGATCAGCCGGCCCAGCGAGCGCCCCAGCTGGTCCGCCAGCTCGGCAGCGGTGACCGACTGCCCGCCGTTGCGCCGGGCGGTCTCCTCCAGCGCGTCGCGGAACGCGGAGATGGGCACGTCGGGCTGGGGCGCCACCGCCCACAGCTCCGCCTCGGTCAGGCCGAAGGCGTCGCGCGCATCGGCCAGGCTGACGAGAAGCGCACCATCGGTCACGCGCGAGGGCAGCGAGTACGCCACCACGCCGGCGATCTCCAGCTCGACCGGTTCCGCGCCAGGCAGGCCGACGCGCAGCGTGTCGCCGGGCGCCAGGCCCTCGCGCGCGGCCATCGGCTCGGGGACGAGGACCGCTCCCCCACCGCGCAGCGCCTCGAACGCGGCGGCCCGCCGGCCCTCGACGAAGATCAGCGCTCCCTCGTCCTGGAAGGCCGTCGGATCGATGCCGGCCAGCCACGCCTCGCGCGCCGTGTCGCCCTCAACGATGACGGCCGGGCTCTCGACGATGGCCGTCGCCAGCCGGGCGCCGGTGATGGACTCGATCTCGGGTCGCATGAAGGCGATGTCGGCTGCCACGCCGAGGCGCACTCCGTGGCCGCCGGGCAGGATCGATTCCACCCATCGGTCCGCGGTGGCCCTGGCGCTGGCCGATACGGCGCTGAGCGCCACCACCGCTGCCAGCCCGATCGTCAGCGCGCCGACGGTCAGCGCGGTGCGCACCCGGTCACGCCCCAGGTTCGCGCGCCCCAGGAGCCCCTCGGCGCCGAAGAAGAGGGCGAAGGGCCGGCCCACCACCGCGGCCAGCGGCTGGAGCAGGGCGGCCACCAGCAGCGTCCCGCCGAGCAGGATTCCCGCGCCGAGCAGCACGCCGGCCAGCGAGCCCCGGCCACGATCCAGCGGATAGGCCGCCATCCCCACCAGCAGCGCGCCGCCGACGAGGGCCGCCAGCCACGGCAGGCGCTCGCGGAGGGTGCGTCCCGGCTGGCGCGAGGGGCGGAGGGCGTCGAGCGGCGAGACGCGCGAGGCGGCGATCGCCGGCAGCGCCGCCGCCGCCAGCGTGACCAGGCCACCGAGCAGGAGGGCCAGGGCCACCGCCCCGGGATGGAAGGGAACGCCGGTCACCAGCACCGCCCGGGTGCTGCGCAGGAAGGCGATCAGCAGCACGGCCAGCGCGACGCCGGCCAGCACTCCGGCCAGGCTCCCGAGCACGGCGATTGCGCCGCCCTGGCGCAGGAAGATGCCCAGCACCTGCCGCGAGGTCGTGCCCGCAGCGCGCAGCAGGCCGATCTCCCGCGTGCGCTCGGCCACGGTCATGCCCAGCGTGTTCGCCACCAGGAAGGCCCCCACCGCCAGGGCCACCATGCTGAACAGGAAGGCCAGGCCGGCGAACCCGGCCTGGGCGCGATCCAGCTGCGCCTCGGCGTCGGCCACGGTCTCGACCACGAACGGCTCGGTGAGGCCGGCGTCGATGGCGGCCTGCACGTCGTCGGTGCGGTCCGCGGCGACCTGCAGGTCCACGTACCGCACCGGCACCGGCGTCTCGGCCGATGCCTCGAACGCCTCGGCCAGGAAGTCCCGGTTCAGGACCATCACCGACCCGGAGGCCAGCGCCCCGAACCCCGCGTCCTCCAGCAACCCGACGATGCGAACGTTCGGCACGCCCTGGCGGTGGCCGAGCAGGATCAGCTCGTCACCGATCCCGAAGCCGTTCTGGCGGGCCCAGCCGGCGTTGACCAGTACGCCATGCGGCAGCGCCGGGTCCAGGAACTCCCCGGTCGCCAGCTCGTGGGGCCGCATGCGAGCCTCATCCTCGGCGTCCACGCCCAGCAGCAGCAGGGAGAAGGTGCGGTCGTCCTCGCTGGGAGTGGTGCTGACCACGCCCCGCTTCTCCGATACGGCGGCCGCGTTCAGGACGCCGGGGACCTGGCGCAGTGCGGTGATGCTGCGCGGCGTGAACCCGTCCGCGTCGAAGGCGCGCACCCGCAGGTCGGCGTCCCCGTACAGCTCCTGTGCCGCGCGCCGGACGGCCTCGGTGGCTGCCTGACTGGTGATCAGCGTGGCCGACAGCACCGCCACGCCCAGCGCGACGCCGATAACGGTCAGGGCGGTGCGCAGCGGGCGGGCCGCCAGGCCGCGCCAGGCGATGTCGCCGAGGCGCATCGGGCTAGAGCCCCAGGGCCGCCAGGCGGGCGATCAGCGGCCGGGCCTCGTGGTCGCGGCGACGGCCGAGCTTGATCTCGTCCAGGATCGCCCCGTCCTGCACCACCAGCACGCGGTCCGCGTACGCCGCCGCGTGGGCGGCGTGGGTGACGAGCACGATCGTCTGGCCCAACCGGTCGCAGGAGTCCCACAGCAGGTCCAGGATCTCGGTGCCGGTCGTGTAGTCCAGGTTCCCGGTCGGCTCATCGGCCATCAGGATGGCAGGCCCGGTGGCCAGCGCACGCGCCAGGGCCACGCGCTGCTGCTCTCCCGCCGAGAGCTGGTCGGGCCGGTTGCCCGCCTTGCCACTCAGGCCCACCAGCTCCAGCAGCTCGTCCACCCTGGCCCGATGCTCGGCCTGCGAGCCGCCGGCGATCAGGAACGGCAGGGCCACGTTCTCGGCCACGTTCAGCAGCGGGATGAGGTTGAAGAACTGGAAGACGAAGCCGGTCTTCGCGCGCCGGGTGAGGGTGGCCGACTCGTCGTCCAGGCGGCTGATCTCGACGCCGTCGATCACGACCTCGCCCGAGGTGGGCCGGTCCAGCCCGCCCAGGAGGTGGAGCATCGTCGACTTGCCCGATCCGGAAGTGCCCATGATGGCGACGAACTCCCCCTGCTCGACGGTTAGGGAGACGCCGCGCAGGGCCTCGACCGAGCTCGATCCGACCGGGTAGCGCTTGACGAGGTCGCGTGCCTCGAGGATGGCTGGCATGCGCCGCAGTCTAGACCGATGCTCCCCGCCCGCGAGGGCGCTGCCGGCTCATAGCCGGCTCAGAGGAAGAAGCCCAGGAGCGAGCCGACGACGGTCTCCACCAGGCCGCCGCCCGATGCGCTGGCCGCCTGCACGCGGAGCGGGCTGCCGGCCGAGGCGACCTCCGCCGGCTGGGCCAGCGCCGCGTCCAGCGGCAGTGTCCGCGCCAGCGCCCGCTCGGCAGCGGCGGCGGCGTCGCGCTGGATCGCTGCCACAAGGGTCGACCCGTCGAGCGGCGCGGAGGGCCGCGGTGCCTCGAGCTCGTCCACCCGGTAGGCGCGCTCCGCCGGTGCGCTGCTCGGCGCCGGTGCCGCCGGCCCGGCCGGGGTCGTTCCGCCGCCGGACGGCGGAGGTGGAGGCGGTGGGTTCGGGTTGCTTGGCGGTGGCGGCGGTGGAGGAGGCGGCGGCGCGGACGCGGCGGTCATGAACAGCTCGGTGTAGAAGCGCGGGTTGCGCAGCTTGCCGAGGAAGTTGACCCCGTCCCTGCCGTAGGCGCCCACGCCACCGTGGGTGAACGACGGCTCCAGCACGTTGGCCCGATGCCCGGGCGAGTTCATGAATCCCTCGTGGATGGCGACCGGGGAATCGGCATCGGCGTACCCGTTGTTCCAGCCGATGTTCTCGCCGCCCCACGAGTAGTTCAGCCCGTTGGTGTCGTACCAGTGGTAGACCTCGTAGCCGGTGCCCAGGATGGTGTGGCTGAAGTAGTTGCGGTCGACCTGGTCCTTGCTCCGCCATCGGGCAAGGCTGACCAGTGTGCTGTGCTGAACCACCGCCCGCCGCCCGTTGTTGACGCGCGCCCCGTTCATCAGCTGCCAGAGCGTGGCCTCGGCGCTGCCCTGGTTCCAACCCGTTGCCGTGGCGGGCGCCCAGGTGAGCAGTGCCGCGGCCATGAGCGCCGTGCCGGCGAGGCCGACGGCGCGGGAGAGAGGTCCGGGCAGGCGCGTGGTTCGTGGTCGGATCACGTGCGAAGGCTCCAGGTGCTCGAGGTCGCGAAGGCCCGTCCACCGTAGACCGGCAGCTCCGTGCGGTCAGTAGCGCTCTGGTCCCGTGCAGGGGGGTGACCATGGGCGCCTCGGGTCCTACGTCGGGTGGGACATCCGTCCCGGCCGTAAGCGGCTCGTGGCACATCACTTGCGCCTGCCCGCCGCATGACCGATCAGCAGCTTCCTCAAGCCATCGGCCGTCGGCGCTGGGCGATCGCCGAGGGCTACATCCCCTCCGCCAGCACCGGTCCGGAGCCGGCCATGACCAGCCATGAGACGGCCTGCATCCTGAACGCCGGACACGTCGAGGCACGCGTCAGCATCTGGGTCTACTTCACCGATCGCGACCCGGTGGGGCCCTACCGCGTGGTCGTGCCGCCGCGTCGCACCAGCCACGTGCGATTCAACGATCTGTCGGACCCTGAGCCGGTGCCGCGCGACACCGACTACTCCAGCGTGATCGAGTCCGACGTGCCGATCGTGGTGCAGCACACGCGTCTCGACTCCCGCCAGGCGGAGAACGCCCTGCTCTCGACCATCGCTCACGGGGCCGACTAGCCGATGACCGGCAACCCGCCGTGCAGGGTCGTCCTGCTGGGCATGATGGGCAGCGGGAAGACCACGCTGGGGCTCGCCCTGTCCCGGCTCACGGGGTGGCCATACCACGACAACGACGCGCTGCTGGCCGCGGCCACCGGGAGCACCGCGCGTGACCTGACGCTGGAGAGCACCGCCGCCCTGCGCGACGCGGAGGCGGCCGCGCTGCGACTGGCCCTTCGCCAGGAGGAGCCGGCGATCGTGGCCGCCGCGGCCGGGGTGGTGCTGGACGAGGACCTCCGCCGGGCGCTTCGGCGCGCCGGGACGGTGGTCTGGCTCCACGCGCCGCCGAGCGTCCTCGCCGAGCGGGCTCGCCGCGGCCCGCACCGGCCGTGGTTGGCGGCCGACGCCGAGGGCTGGATGGCGGCGGCCTCAGCCGAACGCGAGCCGCTGTATCGCTCGGTCGCCGACCTGGACGTGGACACGGACGCGGAGCAGCCCGGGCCGGCTATACAGCGCATCGTGGCGGCGCTCAGCGGCCGGGGCTGCGAACAGTGGCTGCGGGCGTTGCTCGACGAGACCAGGGTGGCGTGCGTCTGAGCCAGCGCGTGCCGGGAGCTGGCACGCCGACTGCATATCCGGGAGGGCAAGGGGACCGGTGAACTTGAGCCAGGAAAAGGAGCTCCCGGGGGCCCCGAACACAGGACGCCCGCGACGCCGGACTCGGCGGCCGCGGGTGTCGTGCGTTACGGTGCACGGACTCGCGAGGTCCGCCGATGACCGCCGACAGGAGGAGCCCGATGTCCGAGCATGACGAACGAGCAGCCGATCCCGAGGTCACCGAGCCGAACGCGCCCGACGGCGCCTGGCCCAGCGGGATGCCCTACACCGTCTACTTCCCCGATGGCGATGGCTACATCGGCGCCGACCTGGAGCATCCCGCGCCGCTGCCGCGCGTCGGGGATATGGTCGAGTACTACGACGAGACCGGCGAACGCCGCCGCTACCGGGTGCGCGAGGTGATCCACACCCTCCAGACCTCGGCCGCGCACCGCCCGGCGGTCGAGGAGCGGTCCGCGTCGCCGCAGACAATCGCCCGGCCGCACGGCGAGGGGCCTGAGCGGCCCGGCGAGGGTGGCGTCGTGCGCGCCGGCCTGCCCAAGGTTCTGCTCGAGGAGGCCGGCTAGCCCGACCGCCCGGCGAGCGACCCATTCGGCACGCGTTCTGCATCGGTGCCCGATGCAATGCCGCGACAGCCAGCGCACGTCAAGACCTGTCACCGATGTGGCCGCCGGGGATCCCACGCCTTCCGCGGCACCGCAGACGGACAGTGGGAATGCACCACCGCCACCGCGTGCCGGGTCCGCGCCCGGCGCCAGGCAGGGACGCGGCAGGACGGTCGGGGAAGGCTGCCGACGCGGCGCTCCCTGAATGGGTCCGAGCCGGGCGTGGCCTACGTGATCGGGCAGGCCGGGCCGGAGCGAGATCTCGTCGAGCGCACCCTGCGCGAGGTGACCGGGATGGCGGTGTCGGGCGGCGTGGCGTCGAAGGCGACGCTGAGCGCGCTGGGTAGCCGTAACGTGCGGCTCATCGCGGTGTCGGCCGGAGCGCTGGAGTCGGTGGGCTTCCGCAACGAGTTCGCGCTGCGCTGCCACCAGCCGCGCCTGGGAAGTGTGCCCGTGTTCGTGTACGGTGACGGCCCGGCCGCTGACGCAGCAGCGGAGCGGATGCCGGGGCTGACGCCGGTCGGGCACGCGGGTTCCATCGGCGACCTCCGATCGCGTCTGCGGGCCGGGATCCGCGCCATCGACGACGGGGCGGTCGCCGTCTAGCCCTGTTCGCCACCCTCGGACTGGCGATGGCCGCCCGAGCATCGGTCTTGCAGCATCGGTGCCGCGACGCTGACGTCGGAAAGGAGGCACGCGCTGAACGAGCACGCCGCGCCATCGGGCCATGCCTGGTGGCAGGACGGCGTCGTCTACCAGGTCTACCCGCGCAGCTTCGGGGACTCGAACGGTGACGGCGTCGGCGACCTGGAGGGCATCCGGCGTCGGCTGGACCACATGACCTGGCTGGGCGTCGACGCGGTCTGGATCAGCCCCTTCTACCCCTCGCCGATGGTGGACGGCGGGTACGACGTGGCCGACTACTGCGGCGTCGATCCGCGCTTCGGCGACCTTGACGACTTCGACCGCCTCCTGGCCGATGCCCACCGCCGCTCTCTGCGCGTGATCCTGGACCTGGTCCCCAACCACTCGTCGGACCGGCATCCGTGGTTCGTCGAGTCGCGCGGCTCGCGCGACAACCCGCGCCGCGACTGGTACATCTGGCGCGACCCGGGGCCCGATGGCGGGCCGCCGAACAACTGGATCGCCGAGTTCGGGGGTCCGGCATGGACCCTCGACTCCGGCACCGGGCAGTACTACTACCACGCCTTCTCATCGGCCCAGCCGGACCTGAACTGGCGCAACCCCGATGTGCGACGCGCCATGTACGACGTGATGCGCTTCTGGCTTGACCGCGGCGTCGACGGGTTCCGGGTCGATGTCATCTGGCACCTCATCAAGGACGAACGGCTCCGCGACAACCCGGTCAACCCCGACTACGTCGAGGGGCGCGATTCGCCGTCGCGCCGCCTGGTGCAGGCGTACTCCGCCGACCAGCCCGAGGTGCACCAGGTGGTGGCGGAGATGCGCTCCGTCCTGGACGACTACCAGGATCGACTGCTCATCGGGGAGATCTACCTGCCCATCGAACAGCTGGTGACCTACTACGGGCGCGATGGCGCCGGCGCGCACCTGCCATTCAACTTCCACCTCATCCTGGTTCCGTGGGACGCGCGCGAGATCGAGCTGGTGATCGACCGCTACGAGGGGGCGCTGCCGGACGACGCGTGGCCGAACTGGGTGCTCGGCAACCACGACCAGCCGCGCGTCGCCAGCCGCATCGGCGAGGCGCAGGCGCGCGTGGCAGCCGTGCTGCTGCTCACCGTGCGCGGCACGCCCACGATCTACTACGGCGAGGAGCTCGGCCTGCGCGACGTGTCGGTCCCGGCGGAGCGCGCCACTGACGTGCGCGAGATCAACCAGCCAGGACGCGGCCTCAACCGGGATCCGCAGCGCACCCCGATGCCGTGGACGCCCGGGCCGGGCGGCGGGTTCACGGGCGGGAAGCCGTGGCTGCCCCTGGGCGAGGAGAACCTGGCGCGCAGCGTGGAGGCGCAGCGCGACGATCCGGCGTCGATGCTCACCCTGTACCGACGCCTCCTGTCGCTGCGGCGCGCGGAGCGGGCCCTTTCGGTGGGCTCGTACCGGCCCGTCTCCGCCGGCGGCAGCGTGCTCGCCTACCGGCGGCGCCATGGGGAGCGCGATCTGCTGGTGGCCCTGAACCTGGCTGGCCGGCCGGCCGAGCTGGTGCTGCCGCACGACTTCCCCCGCGGGCGGGTGCTGCTGTCGGCCAGCGGACGTCGCGACGGCGACGATGTGCAGGGGAGCCTGGCCCTCGACGGCGACGAGGCCCTTGTCATGGAGCCCGCCGGCACGCGCTGAACCGAAAACGGGCGCAAGATGTAGTTAGTTATCGGATCCCCCCATTCGGGAGCGCGCCATCGTTCTGCAGCCGCTCGCCGCCTGGCGGGTGAGCCTGCATCGCATGCGCAACGACTGGCCGATCGTTGCCGCCGCGTGGCTCATCACCCTGCTGGCGGCGACTCTTCTCGCCGCCGGGCCGATCTACTCCGATGCGGTTTCGCTGGCCGGCCTGCGCCGCGTGCTGCTGGATGCGCCGGTGACCGAGGCGAACGTGGAGGCCACCGCGCTGGTGAACCCCGGCGAGGTGGAGTTCACGTCGGCCGAGGTGGAGCGCCAGATCCGGGGCGCGGTGGGTGGCGTCGGAGTCGACATCGAGCGCAGCGCCAGGTCGGACACCTACGCGCTGCCGGCGCAGCCCGATGAGCGGGTCCGCGACCTCGCCGTGCTGGGCTTCGCCGGGGGGCTGCCGGAGCACGCCGAGCTGGTCGAGGGGGCCTGGCCGGAGACGCGTGGCTCGGGTCCGGTTCCCGTCGCAGTCAGCGTCCCCATCGCCGACGAGCTCGGATGGAGCCTCGGAGATCGGTCCGTACTGACCAACAGGCGTGACGAGGCGTCGACCGTGGAGGTGGAGCTGGTCGGGGTGTTCGCGATCCAGGACGCGTCGGACCCGTTCTGGTGGGAGGACGCGCAGGTCACCGAGGGCTGGACCGAGAGCAGCAGCTACCGCACCTTCGGGCCTCTGTTCACCACGGCCGACGAGCTGCTCGGTCGCGTCATCCGCAACGAGGTGCGCGTGACGTGGCACGCCTTCCCGCACTTCGAGACCATCCAGCTCGAGCAGGTGGCCGGGCTGCGGGCCGGCGCCTCGCAGTTGCCGGCCCGGCTCGGCTTCGCCCTGGCCGAAGCCTTCCCCAGCGCCGGGACCAGCCTGCACCAGATCCTGGCGGAGGCGCAGCGGTCGCTCCTGGTCACGCGGACCGGCGTGCTGCTGCTGATCGTGCAGCTCGGCATCCTGGCCGCCTACGCCATCGTGCTGACCGCGGGGCTGCTGGCCGAGCATCGCCGCGCCGACACGGCGCTCCTCCGATCGCGAGGCGCAGGCCCCCTGCAGGTCGCCGCCCTGGCCCTTGCCGAGGCGCTGGTGCTGGCCGTCCCGGCCGCCGTGGCAGCCCCGTTCCTGGCGGCCGCGGCGCTGGGCGCATTCAACGTGGCAGGCCCGCTTGCGTCTGCCGGCGTGGCCATCGTCCCGCAGCTGTCGGTCACCGCGTTCGTGGTGGCGGGCGCCGCCGCGCTGGGCGCCGCGCTGCTGCTGGTCGTGCCGGCTTTCCTGGCGGCACGCTCGTTCGTCGACGAGGAGGGCCGTCGGTCTCGCTTCGAGACGCGGACGATCGGCCAGCGACTGGGCCTGGACATCGCCCTGCTGGCGGTGACCCTGATCGGTTTCTGGCAGCTGCGCCTGTACGGGGCGCCGCTGACCGAGAGCGTGCAGGGCAGCCTGGGCCTCGACCCGCTGCTCGTGGCGGCACCGGCCATCGGCCTGCTGGCGGGCGGCGTGCTGGCGCTCCGCATCGTCCCGTTGCTGGCCAGCGCCGCGGAAACGTTGACCCGTCGTGGCCGGCGCCTGGTCGGGGCGCTCGGGGCGCAGCAGGTCGCGCGCCGGCCCCTGCGCTACACGCGCTCGGCGCTGTTGCTGATGCTGGCCGTCTCGATGGGCGTGTTCGCCATCTCGTACGCCGACACGTGGCACTCCTCGCAGGAGGACCAGGCCGCGTACCAGGTTGGCGCCGACGTCCGGATAGTGTCGCTCGGCGGCGGTGGCACGGTGCCGCCCTGGTCGCTCGAGGCGGCACTGCGTCGCATCCAGGGGGTGGTAGAGCCGATGCCCCTCAACCGCCAGTTCCTGCGCCTGCCGACCGGCTCGCGCCAGGGTCAGCTGGTGGCGCTCGACGCCGACTCCGCTGCCCGGGTCGTGGTGCTGCGCGACGACCTGTCCGCCACGCCCTTCGCCGAGCTCGCCGGGCGTCTCAGCGAGGAGCGGCCCGACCCGGCGCTGACCCGCATCGAGACCGCGCCCCGCCGACTGGAGGTACGAGTGCGGATGGCGGTCGGGGAGGTCGGGGTCTTCGTCTACGACGACGAGCGCGAGGACTGGGTGATCGAGAAGCGACCGATCGCGGAGGTGCCGAGCGTGGCAGTCGGCGCGGAACTGGTGGTACGCGACGCGAAGGGCATCGTGGAGCGCTTCTCGGCGCCCAGCCAGCCCTGGTCGGCAGACGGCCAGGCGCTGGTGGTCGACCTGGCACCGGTCACGCCGCGCACCGTTGCGGCGGTCGAGGAGATCGGCGGCGGCCTGACCGCGCCGATCGAGGTGCTGGCCGTCGACGTCACCGTGCACCTTCCGTCCCTCTCCGTCGTTGACGAGGGGCGAGTCGAGCTGCTGGGCATGGCGGCCAGTTCGGCCGCCGAGGGCGACGACTGGGCCGCGGTGGACCTTGGCGACGCGGCCGGCTGGGAGGCGCTCCTGCTCCGGAACGACCCGGTCAGCTCGGCGCCCATGGTGGGGCGGCTGCAGGACCTCGCGCTGGTGCTGGACGGCGACCCCATCGGGGGCCAGCTCCTCGGCCCGTCGCAGCCCGGCGTCCGGCCGCTCGCGGTGAGCTACGTGCGTGGCGGCCTTCTCGCCCTGGCCGACGCCCCGCTGCCGGTCGTCGTCAACCGGGCCTTCCTGGGCGCCACCGCCAGTGACCTCGGCGACGAGGTGACCTCGAGGGTCGGCGGGCTTCTGCGAACCCTGCGCGTCGTCGGAGTCGTGGAATCGTTCCCCACCACCGACGCGACCCAGCCCCAGGCCATCGCCGACCTCGCGACCGTCGGGCTGCTGGCGTTCGCCAGCTCGCAGTCGACGGTGACGCCGCTCGAATGGTGGATCGCGACGGAGCCGGGCGCCGGCCAGCAGGTCGAGGACGCGCTGCGTAATGGACCCTACGTGCGCGGCGAGATCGCCAGCCTGGAGGGACGCGCCCGGACACTCAGCGCCGACCCGGTGGCGCTGGGGATCATCGGCGCGCTGTCGCTGGGGTTCGTGGTGGCCGGGCTCTTCGCGGTCATCGGCCTGACCGTCAGCGCCGCGGTGTCGGCGCGGCAGCGTCGGACGGAGTTCGCCCTGCTGCGCGCGCTGGGCCTCTCCGCCGGGCAGCTGTCCGGCTGGCTGTGGCTGGAGAACGCGGGTGTGGTCGTGGTCAGCCTGGCGGCCGGCACCGGCCTGGGGCTGCTCATCGGCTGGGTGGTCCTGCCGTTCGTGACGGTGACCCAGGAGGCGGCCGCGCCCTTCCCACCGCCGCTGGTGCAGACGCCGTGGCTGAGCATCGGCCTGCTGGTGGTGGTGAGCACGCTGGCGCTGGGCGTCACGGTGGTAGTGCTGGCCGCCGTCCTGCGGCGCATCGGGATCGGATCGGTCCTGCGCATGGGGGAGGACTGAGCGTGCGCGCCATCTGGGCAGCGGCCTTCCTGCTGCGGCGGCTGCGCGGCGACGTCGGCGTGGCGTTCATGGTGTTCGTGCTGGTGGCGCTCACCGCCTTCCTGTTCGCGGCCGCCCCGCGCCTGTTCAACATGGTGGCCGACGATGGCCTGCGCCACGAGCTGGCCGCGGCGCGTGCCGTCCAGCGCAACCTGCAGGTCTCGGTCCTCGGCCCGGGGCGAAGGAGCGCCGACCCGGTGGCGTCCCTGGACGCCGCGGGTCGCGACTTCCTCGAGGAGATGCCCGAGAGCGTGTCCTCGGTCGTGAGCGAACGCTCGGTCGTGGTCGACTCGATCCGGTTCGCGGTGGTCCGCGCACCGAACCTCACCTACCGAACCACCTTCGTCAGCCTTCGCTACCAGGACGGACTGGACGACGCGATGGAGCTGGTGGATGGGAGGTGGCCCGGGGCACACGGCGTCCCGCTGCCGACGGCCGACTACGGGTTCATCCCCGAGGACTGGGAGCCGCCCGAGGTCCTGGCGCGAATCGATATCGCCATCTCGGATGCCACCGCCGAGAGCTCCGGGGTCGGGGTCGGTGACGTGCTGCGCGTGCAGGCCGACGGCACGGATCGGATGCTCCCACGTGCCTTCGCCGTGCCGCTCCTGGCCGAGTTCGAGGTGGTCGGCATCTTTACCGTGCGCCAGTCCGATGCCGAGGTCTGGTACGGCGATCCGTCCATGCAGGTGCTGGACCTGGGGGGCAGCGACGACAACCCCATCGCGTTCGTCACCGCGCTGGTGGCCGGGGCGGCCTACAACGACCTGGTCGCCTCCGAGCTGACATTCCTCCACGAATGGCGGTTCTTCGTCGACCCGGGGCGCATCGACAGCGCGCAGGTGGACGCCATGATCACCGACCTGCGGCGGATGCAGTCGCGCTTCCTGACCTCGTCCACCACCGGGGCCGGACGCGCGGAACCGGTCCTGCGCACCGCGGTGCCCGACCTGCTGCGCAGCTACCTCGCCGAACGATCCGCCTCGGAGGCCGTCCTCTCGGTGGCTGCCATCGGCCCGCTGGTGCTCGCCGCCGGCGCGATCGGCATGGTCGGGATCTTGCTCGTCGCGCGGCGTCGCCAGGCGCTGGCACTGACCCGCGGGCGCGGGGCCAGTGGGCTGCTGCTGATCGGCGCACAGCTGTGGGAGGCACTGCTGCTGGCCGGCGTCGCCGGCCTGGCCGGGCTGCTGGCGGCCACGATCGTGGTGCCGGGACGCCCCGCGCCCCTCTCTGCCGCACTGGCCCTGGCGGTGGTCGGCGCGGCGGTGGGGGCCCTGGTGGCCGCAACGTGGCCGGCCGCGCGGCGGCCGCTGCGCGAGCTGCACGGCGACGAGCGCCCGGTGGCGCGACCCTCGGGGCGCCGGCTGGTGCTGGAGGCGACCGCAGTGGTCCTGGCCGTCGGCGGCGTGCTGCTGCTGCGGCAACGCGGCCTGGCCATCGAGGACGGGCAGGTGACCCGCTTCGACCCGCTGCTGGCGGCCACGCCGGCGCTGGCCGGAGTGGCGATGGGGATCGTGGCCATGCGCCTTTACCCCCTCCCGATCCGCTTCCTGGGCTGGCTCGCCGCCCGGCGGCGGGACCTGGTCCCGGTCCTGGGACTGCGCACGGTGGCCCGGCACCCGGCCGCGTCCAACCTGCCGTTGCTGGTGCTGATGCTGACCGCCGCGTTCGGGGCCTTCGCCTCGGTGGTGACCACGACCGTGGATCGCGGCCAGCTGGTCGCGTCGTGGGAGAACGTCGGCGCCGACTGGACCATCCAGCGCGTCGGCGGCGGAGCGGTCTCAACGTTGATCGATCCTCGCGAGGTCGAGGGCGTCGAGGCCGTCGCCGGGGCCTTCGTGGACGGCCAGGCCCGGTTCGCCAGCACGCCGAACCAACGCAGCGCCATCCACCTCTACGCCATCGAGGCCGATGCCTACCGCGACGTGGTCGCCGGAGCACCGATCGACGCCGCGCTGCCGCCCCAGCTGCACGTCGACGAGCCGTACCTCGGAACCCCCGAGTCCCCCATCCCCGCCGTCCTGTCGCGCAGCCTCCCGGCGGGCAGCCAGCCGGTGCAACGCGGCGACACGTTCACGGTGGAGGTCGCGGGGCAGGAGATGACCTTCGTGGACGTCCAGGAACGGACCGACTTCCCGGGGCTGGATGCCGACCTCCCGTTCGTGATCGCCTCGCTCGACCACCTGCAGGCGGCGTACGAGTTCCAGACCCTGTACGCCAAC
>DASUSP010000098.1:0-2914 GCA_036375035.1 Candidatus Limnocylindria bacterium | reverse complement strand
GGATGACGGCCTGGGTGTCGCTGAGCCTGGTCATGGGAGGATCTCCGTGTTCGGAGAGCACGATCGCCCTCCTACGACCCCGAGCCCCGCCGGGCAGAACCCGGTCGGGGCGGGGCGGGCGTTGACCCCGGCTCAGATCAGCGTCTCGAGCAGGTCCAGCTCCACCTTGATCGCGCGGGAGACGCGCTCGTTCGGCGCCGCGAGATAGGCGATGCCGAGCGCCTCGATCAGATCCGCGATCACCTCGTCGGTGGCGAAGGGGTTGCCCTCCTGGCGGTTGCGGATCGTGCGGCGGGCCTGATGGACGAGTGGCATGAGGTTGGCCATGGCTGCTTGTATGACCTCCACTCACCGCGCTGGTTTCTGATAGGAAGGTCGGTGCGGTCGCCGGGAGGGGGTCGCCGCAGGCTGCTCGAGGCGTGGTCCTCGGGAGTGAGAGAGGCGCCCCCGCCCGGTGCTCTGGGCTCGAACGGTATCCGGAGGCGCGGCGGCGCGCCGCGTCCTCGCATGGACAAGCGCGAGCGCGAGCACCGGCCACGGGGCTCCCGGCCCGAAGCTCGAGGAGGAACCATGCGCTTCGTCGGGGTCGATATCGCGGCCGAGCGCCATGTCTTCGCCATCCTCGGCGAGGACGGCGCGGTGCTGACCAAGCCGACGCCGTTCGGCGAGGACGCCGAAGGCTATGCCAGGCTGCTCGAGGCGCTGGCCGGCGGTCCGGCGCTGGTGGTCATGGAGGCCACCGGCCACTACTGGAAGAACCTGTTCGCCGTCCTGGTCGCGGCCGACCACCCGGTGGCGCTGCTCAACCCGCTGCGCAGCCGGCGCTTCCAGGATCAGGACCTGGCGCGCACCCGGACCGACGCCATCGACGCGCTCGGTCTCGCGCGGTTCGCCCGGGAGAAGCGGCCGGCGCCGACCCGGCTCGGCGCAGCCGCCACCGAGGAGCTCAAGGAGCTGGTGCGCCACCGCGACCGGCTCAAGCAGGACTTCGACGACCGGGTCCGCCAGCTGCACCGGCTGGTCGACCTCGGCTTTCCGGAGTTCACCCGCTACGTCCGCGGGCTCGACAGCCAGCTGGCCACCGCGATCCTCGCCGACTACCCGACCGCGCAGGCGCTCGCGGTCGCCGCGCCCCACCGCCTGGCCAAGCTGCGCTACGACGGCCGGCACAAGGTCGGGCTCGAGCTCGCCCGCCAGCTGGTCGCAGCGGCCCAGCGCTCGGTCGGCCAGCACCACGGGCCGGCCTACCGGATCCAGGTCCGCGACATCTGCCAGGACCTCGACCTGTGGCGCCGGCGCCTGAAGGCGCGCGAGGACGACATCGAGCGCCTGCTCGAGGACCACGAGGTCGGCCGCCTGCTGACCACCATCGACGGCATCGGGCCCTTGAGCGCGGCGCGGATCGTCGCCGAGGTCGGTGACCCGGCGCGCTTCGCCACGCCCGCGGCGCTCGCCGCCTACGTCGGGGTCGTCCCGGCGCTGAGGCAGTCCGGCAAGCGGCAGCCCGGGCGCGCCGGCCTCACGCCGATCGGCCATGCTCGGCTGCGCACGGCGCTGTGGATGCCGGTGCTCACCGCGGTGCGCCGGAATGCCTGGCTCAAGGCCTTCTACGAGCGTCTGATCGCACGGGGTAAGCCAGCCAAGCTCGCGCTGGTCGCCGCGTTGCGCAAGCTGCTGCACGCTGTGCACAGCGTCGCCCGCCACCGCCGCCCGTTCGTCGCCCGCGCCTGAGTGCGCTGGGGCGGCGGCCATCGGCCGCCGCCTTCCCCAGCCCTGGCCAGGCGGGGTCCGTCCGGTCAAGGCCGCAGCCGCGCGCAGCGCGGGGGCGCGCCAGCGCCCGCCTTGACCGGCCGGCCCCGCGCTGGCAGCAAAAACCCCTTGCGCCGCCTCACGGTATCTCACTCCTCGGGCACGCTCACGTAGCGCTGCAGGGTCCGGGACCAGTAGAGCGGGATGATGGTCATGCCGGCTTCACGCATGGCCTCGGCGTTGGCCTCGGCCTCGTGCTCGCTCGAGAAGCTGACCCGCGTCTTGCGGCCGTCGGGGGCGATGACCATGAAGGTTCGCATGGCGTCATCTCCTGCCTCAGGGCTCAGGCGGCGTGCTCGCCCTCGTTGAAGGCCATGTCGGTGATCCGCTTCAGCAGCTCGGCGTAGTGTCCCAGGTTGCCGACATCGCCCCAGGTGACCTCGTCGGGCGCGACACCGAAGTGATCGTCGCTGAGCGCCTGGATTCGGGTGAGCATGGCGTCGATCTCGGCCTTCCTGGCAACAAAGCTGGCCAGCGCATCGTCGTTCGACTTGGCAATCGTATTCCTGGTCCTGGGGCTCATCTTCAGCACTCCGTCGATCAACTTGACGGCCACATGAACGCTCCTTACGCGACAGAAAGCAAGCCAAAAAGACGATCGGAATCAGACACTTATTGCTTGACTGAACACCGGATCTATGGATGGCCAGGACCAGCAATCGGGAGCTCGCCCGGCAGCTCGGGGTCAGCGAGACGGCGGTGCGCCGGGCCGAGAAGGCGGGTCGGATCAAGCGCGAGGCCGACGGCGCCTGGGACCCCGCGAGGGCCAAGGCCGCGTGGGCGAGCAGCACCGACCAGGCGCAGCAGCGGCCTGCTCGAAGCGGTAAGCCGAGGGATGACCGCCGGGCGCTGAAGCCGGTGCCGGAAGCGGCGGTCGGCGCCGTGCGGGACACGCTGCGCGAGCACGGCGAGCCGATCGCGGCCGGCGCCATGACCTTCATGCAGGCGCGGACTGCGAACGAGGTGCTCAAGGCCCAGGAGCGCCGGGTCCGCCTGCAGCGGATGAAGGGCGAGCTGGTCGACCGGGCCAGGGCGGTGGCCCAGGTGTTCAAGCTAGCGGAGGGCGAACGGGATGCGTGGGTGAACTGGCCCTCAAGCATAGCCG
>DASUSP010000097.1:0-6249 GCA_036375035.1 Candidatus Limnocylindria bacterium | reverse complement strand
TCGGCACGCCGTGACCAACGAGGGTGGCATCGATGTCGGTTCGGCGATCGGCTGGGGGCGCGGTCCCGACGGGGTTCGCGGGATGCCGAAGACGGAGCCGATGGATCGGCAGGACATCTTCGGCGCCGACTGCGACATCCTTGTCTCGGCCGGGGTCCAGCACCAGATCGGGATCGAGGCGGCGGAGCGCGTCCGCGCCACCATCCTGGCCGAGGCCGCCAGCTCGCCGACCCACACCGAGGCGAACGCCGTCCTCGCCGACCGCGGCGTGACCGTCATCCCGGACATCCTGTGCACGGCCGGCGGCTTCGTGGTCGCCTACTTCGAGTGGGTGCAGGACATGCAGGCCTTCTTCTGGAGGGAGGAGGAGGTCAACGCCGAGCTGGACCGGCACATGGACGACGCCTTCGCCGGGGTGCTGGCCATGAGCGAGTCGCACGGCGTAGACCTGCGCGGCGCGGCGATGATGGTCGCCGTGCAGCGCGTGGCCGAGGCCACCACCCGGCGCGGCCTCTACCCGTAGGGATAGGGCCGGCAGGCGTCAGGACTGAAGGCCGTCGAGCTCGTACAGCTCCATGTACCACTGCAGACCGGCCAGCGGCTGTACCGATGCGGTGATCCCCGCATCCGGAACGTCGAGCGTCCGCCCGCCATCCGGCAGGTGCTCCGAGATCCAGGTTGCTGCCGCCTCGCGCCACTGCTGGGGCACGGCGACCTGGATCACATCTCGCGCCAGGTCCGCGGTCGCGTCGACGGCCTGTTCGCGCTCGGGGGCGGCGGGCGCCTGGGTGTAGATCGTCACGCCGAACACGGGGCCGTCCGGCTCGAGCGCGTAGACGTGGACGGTCGCGGTCATCGGCTGGCGCGAACCCTCGCAGATCCAGGCAAAATCGTCTGCGCGACGGATGGGCTCGGCGCAGTTGAAGCTGCCGTCCATCTGCTCGATGGCGGCCACGGCCGACGCAGAGCTGATCGTCTGCACGTCACCGCGCGCGTTGCCGCTGCTCTCCGCGTCCGGCTCGCAGGCGGCGAGCGCCAGTGCCGCCAGCACCGCAAGGAGGACGACGGTCCATCGGTCCTGTGAAATCGTCATGCCAAGAAGGGCTCGCAATAGGCGTGCCACGCCAAGCCGGTTGCGGCGGCATCGGTCTTGCCCGCACACTTGGCGGCCATGACCGATCGCAAGCGCTGGCGCGAGCACCAGGACCGATGGGAGGCTGAGCGCCTGAAGCCAGCCCTGGAGCGCGCGCCCGAACGCAAGCCGCGCTTCATCACGCAGTCCGGGGTGGAGATCGAGCGGATCTACACCCCGGCCGACCTGCATGACCCTGCCAACGACCCAGACGCGGGCAGGCCGCGATATCGGTTCAGTCCGACGGCGAACGAGACCGCCGCGGGCTGGGACGAGATCGACGACCTGGGCCTGCCGGGCGAGCCGCCCTTCACGCGCGGCATCCATCCCACCGGGCACCGCGGGCGACTGTGGACGATGCGCATGTTCGCCGGCTTCGGCACCGCGGAGGACACCAACGACCGCTTCAAGAAGCTGATCGCGGCCGGGGGGACGGGACTGTCGATCGCCTACGACATGCCGACGCTGTACGGCTACGACCACGACGAGCCGCAGGCCGCCGGCGAGTTCGGCACCTGCGGCGTGGCGGTTTCCAGCCTGGCCGACATGGAGATCCTGCTCGATGGCCTGCCGGTGGGCGAGATCAGCACCTCGATGACCATCAACTCCCCCGCCGCCATGATCTGGGCGATGTACATCGTGGCCGCCGAGAAGATGGGCGTGCCGCGCGCCCAGCTGTCCGGCACGCTGCAGAACGACATCCTCAAGGAGTTCGTCGCGCAGAAGGAGTACATCTTCCCGCCGGCGCCCTCGCTGAAGCTGGTGACCGATACCGTCGAGTGGGGCACGCGCGAGCTGCCGCGCTGGAACACGATCAGCATCAGCGGCTACCACATCCGCGAGGCCGGCTCGACCGCCGTGCAGGAGCTGGCCTTCACCATCGCCGATGGGATCGCGTACGTGGAGGACGCCCTGGCTCGCGGCCTGCGCTTCGATGACTTCGCCCCGCGGCTGTCGTTCTTCTTCAACAGCCACAACGACTTCTTCGAGGAGATCGCCAAGTTTCGGGCGGCGCGGCGCATCTGGTACAAGCTGAGCACGGAGCGCTTCGGCGCGGAGAACGAGCGCTCCACCTGGATGCGCTTCCACACCCAGACCGCCGGCGTGTCGCTGACCGCGCAGCAGCCGCTGAACAACCTGACCCGGGTGGCCATCCAGGCGCTGGCCGGCGTGCTGGGCGGGACGCAGTCGCTGCATACCGATGCCTACGACGAGGCCTGGGCCGTGCCCAGCGAGGACGCCGCGCTCCTCGCGCTGCGCCAGCAGCAGGTCATCGCCGAGGAATCCGGCGCGGCGAACACGGTCGACCCGCTGGCGGGCTCCTACTTCGTGGAGACGCTCACCAACCAGACCGAGCAGGCCGCGTGGCGCTACATCGCCCGGATCGACGAGATGGGCGGGATGGTCAAGGCCATCGAGGCCGGCTACCCGCAGGCCGAGATCGCGGATGCCGCGTACGAGCAGGCGCGTGAGCTCGAGGAGCACGAACGCGAGCTGGTGGGCGTGACGCGCTACGACGATCCCGACGAGGTGCTGCGCATCCCGCTGCTCGAGATCAGTTCGGAGCAGGAGCAGCGACACCTGGATCGCCTGGCGCGCGTCCGCGCCGAGCGCAATGCCGACGCGCACGCCCGGGCCATGACCCGGCTGCGCGAGGAGGCTGCCCGCGGCGACGTCAACCTGATGCCGGCCATCATCGAGGCGGTGCAGGCCTACGCGACGATCGGCGAGATGTGCAACACCCTGCGCGCGGTGTACGGGGAGTACCGGGAGCCGCTGGCGGTCTGACGCGGCCTCGCGGCCCCGCCGGCGCCGCCCTCGCGTCCTGGCTGGAGAGTACCCCGCCGGAGCTGAAACATTCCGGGTGGCGGCTGCCTCGGTAGGGGCATAGCACGAACTCCGTCCGGGCTTCTGCGCCCATGCCCTACCGGGCCTCCGGCCTGCGTCGTGAAGACCTCCTGGCGAACCGCCGCCGCACTGGGCGCCGGCACCTGTCGCGCTTCTTTCCGAACAGCGAGCTCAGCCGTGTCAACCGCCTGGCCGGGAGCGGCACCGCCTTCATCCCGGGCCGCCGCCTTCGGCGCCTGCTGACCACCGCGTCGCGCGCCCAGCGGATCACCCATGGCCGTTTCGACCCGCGGGTCATCACCGCGCTGGAGGCCATCGGGGAACGCGCGGGTGTTCCGCTGCCACTCGGCGACGACGACGCAGCCGCGTCGAGCGAGCCGCACTGGCTGCATCGTGACTCGGCCAACAGGACGTTCCGCATATCCGTCCCGGTGGACTCCGGCGGCCTGGGGAAGGGACTCGGCCTGCGGTGTGGGCGTTGAAGGCCGCGCGCCGAGCGGCACCGGACTCTGCCGGGCTCCTGCTCGAAGCCGGCGGGGACGTGGCGACCAGCGGGGTCGGACCGGGTGGCCGATCGTGGTCGATCGGGGTCGAGGATCCGCTCGCCCCGGGCCGGTTGATCGCCACGCTTGGCTGCCAGCCGGTGCTGTGGCCACATCGTCGGTCGCGGTTCGGTCATGGCGGCATGAGGGTCGGAGCGTGCACCACCTGATCGACCCGGCCTCGGGACGTCCCGCCGACACGGGGCTGTTGGCGGTCACCGTCCACGGGCCGGACCCGGCCTGGGCCGAGGTGCTGTCCAAAGCGCTGTTCCTTGCCGGTCGCGCCGGGATCGGCGAGGAGGCACGCCAAAGCGGTCTGGCGGCCTGGTGGGTGGAGGAGGATGGCAGCATGCACGCCTCGCCGGGTGGGCGGCAGCTGACCACCTGGACGCGGCTCGAAGGCCGCGTCGCCTGAACCGGCAGGGCGACGGCGCGGCGTCCCGGCCGCCGCGCGGCCGGGACGATTTCGCAGGGCACGCGCCCGCGCCGTTCCCCCGCTGCACCGCAGGCTGCCACACCACCGCTTACTGGCCGCTTACTGGATGCTTAAGCCCGGCTATCCTCCCGGACGCAGATGACCAGTGGAAGGCACGATCCCTCGCTCGTGGCTCGTTGTGGCAATCGGGCCGACACTGCGGGTGGTGGTGCAACTGGCCTGCGGCGGCGGCGTCATGCTCTGCCGGCGCCGGTGACGCGGCGCCAGTATCCTCGCCCCACGTGAAGCTTCACCTCGTCGACGCCACCTTCGAGCTCTTCCGCGCCTACTACAGCCGTCCGGCCGAGAACGGGCCGGATGGGCGGCCGGTCAACGCCGTGCGCGGGCTGATCGACTCCATGTTGAGCCTCCTGCGCGAGCCCGATGTCTCCCACACCGCGGCCGCCACCGACCACGTCATCGAGAGCTGGCGCAACGACCTGTTCCCCGGCTACAAGTCGAGCCTCGGGGTGGACCCGTTGCTGCTGGCCCAGTTCGAGGACGCCGAACGGGCGCTGCGTGCCCTGGGCATCGTGACCTGGCCGATGGTCGAGGACGAGGCCGATGATGCCCTGGCCGCCGCGGTCGCGCGCTTCCGCGACGACCCGGAGCTGGAGCAGATCGTCATCTGCAGCGTGGACAAGGACCTGGCGCAGTGCGTCGAGGACGGGCGCGTCGTGCTGCGCGACCGGATGCGGCGGATGACCTACGACGAAGCCGGCGTGATCGAGAAGTTCGGCGTGACGCCGGCCAGCATCCCTGACTACCTGGCACTGGTGGGCGACTCCTCGGACGGCTACCCCGGGCTACCGGGCTGGGGAACGAAGAGCGCCGCGGTGGTCCTGCGCCGCTACCACCACCTGGACGCGATCCCCGACGCGGCGGCCGACTGGGACGTCGTGGTCCGCGGCGCGGCGACGCTGGCCGCCACGCTCCGGCATCACCGGGCCGAGGCCCTGCTCTACCGGCGCCTTGCCACGCTCAACACCGATGCGGCCATCGGCGGCGACCTCGGTGCCCTCGAGTGGCGCGGCGTGCCGCGCGCCGAGTTCGAGTCACTGTGTGCCGAGCTCGGCTTCGAGGGCGTCATTGCGCGGGTGCACCGCTGGGCCGAGGCGGGATAGGTCCCAGGGACCCAACCATCGGGCCAGGACCATCGGGTCCGTTCTGGTGCGGTCGGGTGCGGTGTACGGTCGCACCACATGCCCCGCCGAATCGTCGCCACGCTGGCGCTGGCCGCCTTGGTCACCGCGCTCCCCGCCCTCCCCGGCCCGGGTCTGACGCCCCATGTGCAGGCCGCGTCCTGCTCTGGGTGGAGCTCGCACACCCAGCCGCCGCCCACGATCCGCGTCTTCCGGCACGCGACCGGTGCGGTGGAGACGGTGAGCTTCAAGCCGTACGTCAAGAACGTCCTCTCCCGCGAGTGGATCTCGTCCTGGACGACAGAGTCACTGCGCTCGGGGGCGCTGGCGGTCCGCAACTACGCCTGGTACCAGGTCCTGCGCTGGCGCGGCGGCACCAACGCGGACGGCGAGTGCTTCGACCTGCGCGACGACACCTGGGACCAGGTCTACGACCCGTCGAAGCCCACCTACTCGACCGCCGCGGCGGCGGTCGACCACGTGTGGCCGTGGCTGGTGCACAAGAACGGCGCGATCTTCCCGACCTACTACAACGCCGGGGCGGTCAACGAGCCGTGCGGCGCGAACGCCAACGGCTGGAAGGCCTACCAGTGGGGCACGCAGGCCTGCGGCCTGGCCGGCAAGTCCGCGAAGCAGATCATCCTGACCTACTACTACCCGGGCGTGACGGTGTCCGGCGGCGACTCGACGCCCACGCCGACCCCCACGCCGGTTCCGACGCCGGTTCCGACGCCGGTCCCCACCTCGACGCCCACCGCCACGCCTTCGCCGACCGGGACCGAGGCGCCATCATCGACCCCCGGCCAGACCGCGATACCGTCGCCGGTCCCCACTCCCCCGCCCACGCCGATGCCCACCGCGACCCCGGCACCGACTCCGACGCCCGCCCCGCTCCCCACGCCGCCTCCGAACCAGCAGCTGCCGGGCGGCGGGCAGTCGACGGTCGAGGACGCCCCGGTACCGCCGCCGCCGCCACCGGAGTCGCCCATCCCGGTCGTCGCGGAGCCGGTGGCCGAGATGACCAGCGTGACGGGCGCCGATCCGGCCTGGGGGCTTCGCTGGGCGGCCATGGCCCGCCGGCTCGACGCAGTCGACATGCTGACCGCTGCC
>DASUSP010000096.1:0-2791 GCA_036375035.1 Candidatus Limnocylindria bacterium | reverse complement strand
CTCGGCCGCCACCGCCGCCAGCAGCGCCTCCGTGCCCATCGGCTCGTATCCTACCGGCCGCCCTTCTGCCCATCAGCCGGTGTTGCATACGACGCAACGAAATGCGAGCGAGCCGGCAATAGCCCGGTCGCCCTGCTGCAGAGTTGCGTCCCGTGCAGGCCGCCGACAAGCGGACGGCCAAATCGGCGGCCTCCCGGCCGCCGATTCGCCTTCCGTTGCACCCGAGGCAATCGGCAGCGCGACGGGGCGCCGCCGACACCGGCGGAGCCATCGGTCAGGACTTGGCCGCTCCCGACTTGGCCATGTGCCGCTCCATGGCCGCGCGGCGGCTCAGGTTGACGCGGCCCATGCGGTCGATCTCGGTGACGACCACCATCAGCTCGTCGCCGATGCTGACCACGTCCTCGACCCGCGGCACCCGGTAGTCGGCCAGCTGGCTGATGTGCACCAGCCCCTCCTTGCCGGGCAGGATCTCGACGAAGGCCCCGAAGTTCATGATCCGGGTCACCTTGCCGAGGTACTCCTTGCCGACCTCGACGTCCTTGGTCAGGCCCTCGATCCAGGCGATCGCCTTCTTGGCGGCATCGCCCGAGACCGAGGCGATCTGGATCGTGCCGTCGTCCTCCACGTTGATCTCGGTGCCGGTCTCGGCCACGATCTGGCGGATCACCTTGCCGCCGGCACCGATCACGTCGCGGATCTTGTCGACCGGGATCGTGATGGTGGTGATGCGCGGGGCGTACGGCGAGAGCTCGCTCCGGCTGGCGCTGATGACCGAGGTCATCTTTTCCAGGATCGAGAGGCGGGCCACCCGGGCCTGCTCCAGCGCATCGCGCAGGATCTCGCTGGTGATGCCGGCGACCTTGATGTCCATCTGCAGCGCCGTCACGCCCTCGGCGGTGCCGGCCACCTTGAAGTCCATGTCACCGTAGGCGTCCTCCTTGCCGGTGATGTCGGTCAGGACGGCGTAGCGGCCGGTCTCCGGATCGGTGATCAGGCCCATCGCCGCGCCGGCCACCGGCGCGGAGATCGGCACGCCGGCATCCATCAGCGCAAGCGTTGACCCGCAGGTCGAGGCCATGGAGGTGGAGCCGTTGGAGCTGACCACCTCCGAGACCACGCGGATCGCGTACGGGAACTCGTCGATGGCCGGCAGCACCGGCACCAGCGCCCGCTCGGCGAGCGCGCCGTGCCCGATCTCGCGGCGTCCGGGGCCACGCATCGGGCGGGCCTCGCCGACCGAGTACGGCGGGAAGTTGTAATGGTGCAGGTAGCGCTTCTCCGTCTCGGGTGAGATGGTGTCGAGCCGCTGCACGTCGCTGCCCGGGCCGAGCGTGGCGATCGAGAGCGCCTGCGTCTGGCCGCGGGTGAAGATGCCCGAGCCGTGGGTGCGCGGGAGCACGCCCACCTCCACGCTGATGGGGCGGATGGTGGTCGTGTCACGACCGTCAATCCGCACGTTCTCGCTGAGCACCAGCTCGCGGACGGTCGATTTGGTGAGGACGTCCATCAGGGCCGAACCGATGCCGTGGCGCCGGCGGATGTCCTCCAGCCGCTCGCCCTGCTCGGCGCGGTTGTAGGTCTCGCGTGCGCGTCGCACCTCGTCGGCGATGTCGTTGCGGACGGCGTCCAGGCGCCCCGCCAGCCCATCGGTCAGGTGCATGAACAGGTCGGCGGTGGCCTCGGCATCGGGCATGGCGCGGTGCGCGGCACCGTGATCGCGCCCGAAGACGAAGCGCATCAGGTCGGCGAGCTTCCAGCCGCCGGCATCGGGGTACAGCTGGTAGGCGAGCTCCAGCGTGTCGAAGACGGCCGACGGCTTCCAGTCGATGTCGTTGGGAAGGTGCCGGAGCACGAACGGGACGTCGAACCCGACGTTGTGCGCGACCAGCGGCGAGCCGCCGACCCACTCGGCGAAGCGCGGCAGCACCTCGGCGGCCGTCGGGGCGTTGGCCACGTCCTCGTCGGAGAGGCCATGGATCTGGTGCCCCACGATGGAGCGGCCGGGATTCACGAGCGACTCGAAGCGGTCGACCACCTGGCCGTCACGCACGCGGAGCGCGGCGATGTCCACGATATAGCCGTTCTCCGGCTTCATGGCCGTCGTCTCGAGGTCGAAGACCACGAAGTCGCTGCCGTCGGCCAACGCCTTGCCCAGCTTCACCACCGAGTCGGCCTTGGGGCCGAGGAACGGCAGCTTCTTGGGCTTGCCGGCGGCCTCCACCAGCTTCTCCTGCAGGTCGATGCTCTTCTGAAGCTCGGCCTGGCCGTAGGCGATGGCGTCGGCCATGACCGTCTCCGGCAGGATCCTGGCGCCGGCCTCGACCATCATCACCGCGTCGCGAGTGCCGGCCACGACCAGGTCGAGGTCGCTCTCGTCCAGCTGGGAGGTCGTCGGGTTGGTGACGAACTCGCCGTTGATGCGGCCCACGCGCACGGCGCCCACGGGGCCCAGGAACGGGATGCTGCTCACCGCCAGCGCCGCAGAGGCGCCGTTGACGGCCAGGATGTCCGGGTCGTTCTCCTGGTCGGCGCTGAGCACCGTCAGGACGATCTGGACCTCCTGCTTGTAGCCCTTCGGGAAGAGCGGGCGGATGGGACGGTCGGTGAGGCGCATGGCCAGGATGGCCGCCTCGGACGGCCGCGACTCGCGCTTGATGAAGCCGCCCGGGATCTTGCCCGCGGCGTACATCCGCTCCTCGTAGTCGACCGTCATCGGGAAGAAGTCGATCCCCTCGCGAGGCTCGGCCGAGACGGCGGTCGCCAGCAGGACGGTGTCCCCGTAGCGCAC
>DASUSP010000095.1:0-3034 GCA_036375035.1 Candidatus Limnocylindria bacterium | reverse complement strand
GGCGAGTGCCTGTACGACTGGAACCGGCAGGGCTTCGGCCCGCTGAACATGATCGAGGCCTTCGCAAAGAGCTCGGACACGTTCTTCTACCAGATGGCCGTCGGCCTGGGGATCGACGCGTTCGGGCAGTGGGCCCAGGATCTTGGCTTCGGCGAGCGCAGCGGCATCGCGCTTCCCGGTGAGGCGGCCGGCATCGTGGCCAGCCGCGAATGGGCACGCTCCCAGGGCCGCGAGAACGTCTTCACCGGCGAGCTGGCGCAGGCCGGCATCGGGCAGAACGTCGTGGCCGTCACCCCGCTGCAGCTGCTCAATGCCTACGCTGCGCTGGCCAACGGCGGGCAGCTGATGCGCCCCATGGTGGTCCGCGGCGAGACCGACGACCAGGGCAAGCTGGTGGCCGAGTACGCCCCCGAGGCGATCCGCACCCTCGCCGCCGATCCGTCCAGCCTGCAGACCATGCGCATCGGGGCGCGCGAGGTCATCACCACCGGCCATGCCTACAACATCCGTGACCTGCGGCTCCCCGGCGCGCTGTCGGGGAAGACCGGTACCGCGGAGTTCGGCACGCCCACCGACGAGGGCACGCTGCCGTTCCACTCGTGGTTCGTGGCCTATCTGCCGTCCGCCGCTGGCGCCACCGACGCCGACCTGGCGGTCGTCACCTTCTCGTACTCCGCCGTCGTGCCCGGAAACGTCTCGCTCGAGGTCGTCAAGTACTTCCTCCAGGAGTGGTACGAGCTGGACCAGGACCTGCGCCTGGACCCGCGCGACTTCAGCCTGGTCACGGCGAACTAGGGACGATCGATGGGAGCCACCACCCTAACTACAACACTTGTTGACAACGTCAGGGCGCGCCGCTGGCGCTCCTTTGACCTGCAGCTGTTCCTCTACATGGGGCTGCTGATCGTGCTGGGTGTGGTGATGGGCTACTCGGCAGGGTACGCCGAGACTGGCGCATCGGCCGGGATGTCGCAGACGGTGAAGACCCTGATCTGGGCCAGCATCGGGCTGATCATCTTCTTCGTGGCCGCCAGCGTGGACTACCACTGGCTCCAGACCCTTACGCTCCCGATCTACCTCGTCGTGCTGGGCCTGCTGACCCTGACCATGTTCGTCGGCACCAACCTGTTCGGCGCCCAGATGTCGATCACGGTGGCCGGCCTCGACTTCCAGTTCAGCGAGGTCGGCAAGGTGCTGATGATCGCGGTGCTGGCGAGCTTCCTGGCCGGGCGGCGCGAGCGGATCGGGAAGCTGTCGACGCTGGTCGGCGCGGCGGTGCTGATGGCGATCCCCACCTTCCTGGTCTTCCGACAGCCAGACCTCGGCACGGCGCTGGTCTTCGTGGCGATCCTGGTGGGGATGCTGTTCATGAGCGGCGCCAGCATCGGCTGGATGGCCATCTTCGCCGGCGTGACGGTGGCGGCGGCCCCGTTCGTGGTCCAGTCGCTGCACGACTACCAGCGCCAGCGGCTGTTCTGCTTCCTCGATCCTTCCGCGGATCCGCAGGGGGCGTGCTACCAGCTGATCCAGTCGCTGAACGCGGTCGGCTCCGGCGGGCTGTTCGGGCAGGGGCTGACGGCCGGTCGGCAGAACCAGCTGGGCTTCCTGCCTGTGCAGTCGACCGACTTCATCTTCACCGTGGTCGCCGAGGAGCTGGGCTTCGTGGGCAGCGTCCTGGTCCTGGTGATCTTCGGCCTGCTGATCTGGCGGATCATGGCCATCGGCTGGGGCGCGCGCGATGCGCTGGGCATGATGATGGCGGTGGGCCTGGCCAGCATGCTCCTGTTCCAGATGATGGTGAACGTGGGGATGGTGATCGGGATCATGCCCGTGACCGGCATCCCGCTGCCGTTCATCACCTACGGTGGCTCGTCGCTGATCTCGCTGATGTTCGGCCTGGGGATCCTGCAGTCGGTCCGCATGCACGCCCGCAAGCCGACCTTCTAGTCCTTCAGTCCTCGGCTGCGGCATCCTCCGGGACCGATGCGGACCCGGCCACCGGGCCGGCCCCGACCTCGTCCGCCTCCTCGGCCGCCGGCTCGTTCACGGGGCGCGCCCCCGCCCCGATGGCCACCGAGAAGGCGATCTGGGGCGGCCGGTCGTGCAGCCGCTCGAAGGTGTACTGGTACAGGTCGCGGCCGATCGCCACCACCGGCGCCGCCAGGATCGCGCCGCCGATACCGAACAGGCCGCCGCCGACCACCAGGGCCAGGATCATCACCGCCGGGTGCAGCTTGACCGCGTCGCCCAGGACCTTCGGCACGAGCAGGTTGTTCTCCAGCTGCTGGATGCCGGTGTAGAGCACCACGGCGGCGATTGCGGCCGCGGGGCTGACGGTGAGACCGATCAGAACGGCCGGGATGGCCGCCACGATGGGGCCGATGATCGGGAACCACTCGAGCACGCCGGCGATGAGCGCCAGCACCAGCGTGAAGCGGCCGAACTCCTCGAAGCCGGCGAAGGTCAGGATCGTGAGGCCGATCACCGTGGCCACGAAGATGGCCGCGCCCAGAAGCAGCTGCCCGCGCACCCACCGGCCGCCGGTCATTGCCAGCAGGCTGAGCACGTTGTTGGCGTCGGCATGCCACGACTCGGGAAGCGCTCGGCGCACGGTCCGCGGGAACGCCTCGCGGTCCTTGAGGGTGAAGAAGAGCCAGACCGGGATGACGATCAGGCCGAGGATGAAGGCGGCCGTGCGCAGCAGCGTCGAGAACGCGGGACCCAGGATGGAGCGCACCGCCTCGCCGAAGGCCGCTTCGGCGCTCGCGATCGACTCGTCGATCATCTGCCGCAGGTCGTCGGGCAGCGGGAGGGAGCGGTACCACTCCAGCGCCCGCTGCTGGAAGTCCGTGATGGCCGCGCCCAGCTCTGGCAGGTGGTCGATCAGCTCCCGGCTCTGCTGGGCGAGTGGCGGCATGGCATACGCGATCAGCACCCACACGAGCGCCACCACCGCCACGTAGGCGATGAGGACGCCCGCCCAGCGCGGGACCGAGCGGCGCTGGAGGGTGGTGACGATGGGATCCAGGATGAA
>DASUSP010000094.1:0-4100 GCA_036375035.1 Candidatus Limnocylindria bacterium | reverse complement strand
ACCTTCCTGAGGGACCTGGCCGACGGGTGGAACGAGGTGGCCTCGCGGCGCTGGCTGGTCGCGTCACTCGGCGCCTTCGCCTTCGGGAACCTGGCCTTCGCGGGCTTCTTCGTCCTGGGCCCGGTCACCATCGACCGCTTCTACGGCGGCGCCAGCGACTGGGGCCTGCTGATGGGCCTCTTCGGCCTGGGCGGCGTGGTCGGTGGCGCGATCGCCCTGCGCTGGCGGCCGTCGAGGCCGCTGGTGGCGTGCTTCGGCATGCTGCTGCTGGCCCCCGCCATGCTGCTGCTGCTCTCCGCCACGCCGCCGCTGGCCGCCCTGGCGGTGGGGATCATCGGCTTCTCGAGCTCCATCGCCTTCGTGAACACGGTGTGGCACACGACCGTCCAGGAGCAGGTCCCCGCGGAGAGTCTCTCCCGGGTGAGCTCCTACGACTGGATGGTGTCGCTGCTCATCTTCCCGGCCGGATCGGCGCTGGCCGGCCCGATGGCGGACGCCTTCGGCGCCCGCACCGCCCTGCTGGCGTTCGCCGGGATCGCCGGGATCCCGGTGCTGCTGGTCCTGCTGGTCCCCGCGGTGCGCGACGTCCGTCGCCGGGAGATGGCGCCAGCGGTGCCGGACGACAGCGCGAGCGAGGCTTCCGAGGCGGCGGAACAGGCGGCGGCCTGAAGGATCGGTGACCGCCAGCTAGGCTTGGTGGGTGGCCACCCTCGTCTCCTGGTTCCTGGATGCGCTGCCCGCGATCGTCGCCTTCGCCTCGCTGATCGTCGCCATCTCACTGGCCCTCGCCGCGTCGCGGGCGCGGCGTGCCGGCTGGCGCGCGGCGCTGGGCTCGACGATGCCCGACGCCATGCTGCTGGTTGCGCTGGGTGCCATTGCCGTCCTGACGCTCGGCGATCCGATGGGTCCGCAGCCGGACCGATTCAACCTCGTCCCGTTCCGCGACCAGTGGTGGGCGCTGCAGGGCGTGGTCGACCCGGCGCTGGCGGCCGCCACGCTCGTGGGTAACGTGCTGCTCTTCGTCCCTCTGGGCGCCGCGCTGGCGGCGCGCCACCTCGAGGTCGGTGCTGGTCGGCTGGTGCTGTGGGCCGCGGCGATCTCGGTGGCGGTCGAGGCAGCGCAGGGGCTGATGAACGTCGGGCGGCTGGCCGACATCACCGACGTGATGGCCAATACCGCGGGCGCCGCCGTCGGCGTGGCGCTGTGGGGAGCCGTGGTGGGGGGCAAGAGCTCGAAGGACGAAAGGAGCGTCTGAGCAATGGGTACCGAGTTCACCACCGAGGAGATCAAGATCCGCGGCGAGGAGCTGCTGGCCAAGGTCAAGGAGCTGGTCCACGAGGGGAACGTGCGCCGGCTGATCATCAAGAACGAGGAGGGCACCACGCTGATCGAGGTGCCCCTCACGGTGGGGGTGATCGGGGCGGTGCTGTTGCCGGTCTGGGCGGCGCTCGGGGCCATCGCCGCGCTGGCCACCGACTGCACCATCGTTGTCGAGCGGCGCTCCGGCCCCGGCGATCCGCCACCGACAGTTTGACCGGCGTTACGCCCGGCGACTAGGATCGGGGCATGGCAGTCACCGCTGCCGCGCTGCGGCAGCTCCCCGCGCGCGTCATCTCCGAGGCGACCGGCGCCAACATCCGCACCGTGGAGCGCTGGCGAGCTGGCGCCGGTCCCCGACGCCACGCATACCGCGTGAGGCTGGACGACCTGGCCGCAGTGCTGGAACTGCTTGGCGAGGCCATCTCCCCGCGGGCCCGGCAGGCCTGGCTCACCTCGCGCAGCGCGTACCTGGGCTGGAAGCGGCCGGTCGACCTGCTGGTCGCCGGTGAGTTCGAACGGGTGCGCGGCGCCGCCCTGGCCTACGCCGCCGGGGACCCGACCTGAGCCGGCGCACCCTGGCTCCCGTCGCCCGCATCAGGGCGCGGGCCTGGCGGCAGACGGCGCTCCACGTCCCGGGATGCCTGCCGCCGGACCAGCCGGCCCCGCACGCCGGGCGCTACCACCGCCCGGGCGACCCGTGGCCGCTGTACGCCGCCCTCGACCGCGACACGATGTGGGCGGAGTGGGCCCACGCCACCAGCGGCGCGGTCGCACCGGACGACGATCCGCGCTGGGTCTGCACCCTGGACGTCGACCTGCGCGTGCTGGACCTGCGCGACGCGGCGACCCGGCGAGCGCTGCGGGTCAGCGAGGCGCAGCTCACCGGCGAATGGGCCCCGGACGCGCCGAACCCCGCCACGCTGCGCGTGATGCGGGCCGCGCGGGAGCTCGGCCTGGACGGGGTGGTGGTGCCCAGCGCCGCGCGGCCCGGGGGTTGGAACCTGGCGGTCCTGCGCGGCGCCTTCGACCGCGTCCGTACCACCCGGCGCCGGAGGGAGACTCCCCGCCCGCCGGCGCCCTGATGCCGCGCCGGCTGATCAGGCCGCGGCCGGCGGCACGTTCTGGTTGCGGCGGAACAGGTTGTCCGGGTCGTAGCGGCGCTTGAGCGCCGCCAGCCGGTCCCACGTGGCGCGCGGGTACGCGGCGCGCACGCGTTCCGGACCCTCGTCGCCGAGGAAGTTGACGTAGGCGCCCGGGAGCCCCTGGTCCAGGGCGGCGGCGAAGTCGTCCAGCCAGGCCTGGCGGATGGCCCGATCGGCCTCGCCGTCGTAGAACGCGGCCAGGTTGACCATGATGCTGTTGTCCCGATGCGCGTAGGCCGTGGCCTCCGCCGGCACTCGCGCCACCGCACCGCCCAGCACCCGCAGCTGCGCGACCCGCATCGAGGCGTCGCTGGCGGTGAGCCGCTCGACGATCGTACTGGCCTCCTCGAGACCGATGCGATCGACGAACATCGTGTGTGCCACCGCGGTGGGGTGGTAGTCCGGGTCCTCGGGCGGGAACATCTCCGGGTAGGGCATCGGCCGCAGCATGTCGGCGTACGGCTGTGCCAGCGCGCGGAACGGTGCGTAGACCGCGTCCGCCTGCGCGGGATCCCCGGACCAGGCCATCATGCCCATCACGATCAGCCGGCCGTGGTGCTCCTCGGCCAGGAAGGGCATCGGCGGGGCGGGCATCACGTTGGCGATGGTGGTCAGCTCCTCCGGCGCCGCGTCGGCCGCGGCGATGAAGCCGGCCACCACCTGCGGCGTGGCCGGCAGCACGAGCATGCCTCCCACGATCCCGTCCAGCGGGTGGAGGCGCAGCTTGAAGCGCGTGGCCACCCCGAAGTTGCCGCCGCCGCCGCGGACCGCCCAGAACAGGTCGGGGTGCTGCTTCTCGTCCGCCAGCAGGACCTCCCCATCGGCCGTGACAATCTCGACCGCCAGCAGGCTGTCGATGGTGAGCCCCCAGCGCCGCGAGAGGTAGCCGATGCCGCCGCCGGTGACCAAGCCGCCCAGGCCCACCGAGCCGGTGTCGCCGAACCCGGTCGCCAGGCCGCGCTCGGCCGCCGCGGCCGTGTACTCGCCGGCAGTCAGTCCCGAGCCGGCCCACGCGGTCCGAGCATCCGGGTCGATCTCCAGGCTCTTCAGCTCGCGGAGATCGATCACCAGCCCGCCGTCGGTCGTCCCGTGGCCGGCGCCACTGTGGCCCCCGCTGCGCACCGCCAGCTCCAGGCCAAGCTCACGCGCGGTAGCGATGGCCTCGGCTACGTCCACCGCGTCCGCCACGCGGACGATCACCGCCGGGCGAAGATCGATACCTCCGGCACCCACCACGCGCATGGCCTCGTAGTCCGGATCGTCGGGCAGGATCACACGGCCAGTGAACCGGTCGCGCAGCGACTGGGGGTCGAGAGGAAGCACGTGGCTCGTGGATGACACGGTATCGGCTCCTTGCGTAGGAGTGCGAGGGCGGGTTCGTGTGCCATTGGACGACGCCCGGGGCGGGGACTCATCGGTCATCCGTCGTAGTCCCCCGTCCGACGAGCGTCGGACGCGGCCGCCGCAACCCCGGGTTGACAGCGCCGCCGGAGGCCCGGAGCATGGCGGCCTCCACAGAGGAACGAATCGGATGCGAGCGGGGAAGGTGCTGCCGGCGCTGGTGCTCCTGGTCCTGGCGGCCAGCGGCGGGGCGCCGTCACCGGCCTCGGCCGAGCACGGCGGCGCCGAGCTCGGCTC
>DASUSP010000093.1:0-6217 GCA_036375035.1 Candidatus Limnocylindria bacterium | reverse complement strand
CGATTCCCTTGACCATCCCCAGGCTGACCAGGTCGCGACCGATCTCCGGGTCCTTGACCTGGCCCAGGGCGGCCATGATGTTCTCGTTCGTCAGCTGCTCGGACATGCCGAAACTCGGGCTTCCTTTCCGTGTACCGATGGCGGGCCGGCTTCGAGGGTAGCAGAGGATGGCGACGCGCCGATACTACCTTTGTTGTGGATGCGTCAGGCGAGGCCGTCCCACAGCGACGACTCCGGCTCGCCGCCGGCTCCGGCCGGCACCGGCAGGTTGGAGCGCGCAAGGCGGTAGTGCTCGGTGGCGAGGTACGCGTCGCGCATCTCGGGGGTCCAGTCACTGAACGGCCCATCAGACCCGGTCTGCGAAACGTGGCGCGCGATGGCGGCCAGCTTGAGCTGCGCCAGCTCGCCCAGCTCGAGGCTGACCGTCCCGGCATCGGTCCCGGAGCCGTACTCCTCGGGTGCCCGATCGCCGAGCGCCTCCAGCTGCGAGGCGGGGACGACCAGGTTATAGAGCTTTGCGGCGCGCCAGGCGACCTGGTCCTCCTCCAGGTCATCCTCGAAGGCCAGGGGCTCACCGGCCAGGTCGAACGCAGCCTCCGCGGCGCGGCCGACGACCACGTGGTCGCTGTCGCCCGACACGCCATCGGGCCCGAAGGTCAGGATGACCTCCGGCCGATGCATGCGGATCGGCTCCACCAGGCGCGAGACGAGCTCGTCGAAGTCGACCCGGGCCAGGTCCTCCTCGGCGTAGTCGAGCATGCGAAGCACCCGCACGCCGAGCACCGTCACCGAGCGGCGGACCTCGTCCTCGCGGACGGTGTCCAGGTTGCGCCACACCACCGGGCGGGTGTAGTGGCGGTTTCGTCCGCCGGGCGCAGCCGACTTCTCCAGCAGGCGGGCGTCGAATCGGCCGCGAGTGGCGCACACCACGACCACGTAGGCACCCTCGGCGACGGCCTGCGCGATGGCGCCACCGAAGCCGAATGCCTCGTCGCCCGGGTGGGCGACGATGACCATCAGGCTGCGGGCAGGCCGCCGCTCGCGGACCGGGCGCCAGATCGATGACACGGCCGGCAGTCTATCAGCCTAGACCTCGACCTCGAGGGCGATCGCGGCGCCCTGGCGCTCCCCGTTGCCGAGCTCCAGCCGAGCGCCACCCGGCACCGGGGCGCGGTCGACGAACGAGGCCTCGCGGGCAGTCTCGAGGGCGCGCTCCACCTCCTCGAAGCTGAGGATGTCGTGGCGCAGCACGGTGGCGATCTCGTCGCGCAGGTACGACTTGAGCATCTCCGGTCCATCGGTCGAGAGGGCCATGCGGACCCCGTGATCCGCGAGCGTGCGCAACAGGTCACGCATCTCGGCGATGTTGCGCACGACCCGCGTGTTCAGGTTGGACGAGACGCAGACCTCCAGGACGATCCCGCGCTCACGCAGCATGTCCATCACCCGGGCGTCGCGGGCTGCCTTGACGCCATGGCCGATGCGGGTCGGCTGCAGGGCCTCGACCGCCTCGCGCACCTCCTCGGGGCCGCCGGTCTCCCCGGCGTGGACCGTCACGCCGAGCCCGGCACGCCTCACCTGGCCGAACAGCCCGGCGTAGTCGGCGAAGCGGAACCTTGGCTCGACCGGGCCGGCGATGTCCACCGCCACCACGCCGCGGTCGCGCCAGGCGATGGCCTTGGCGGCGATGATCTCGTTCAGCTCGTAACTGAAGGCCCGATCCAGGCAGAAGATGAGCCCGGCGCGGACCTGGGGGTATTCGAGCACGGCCCGATCCATGCCGCGCGCCGCGGCGGCGATGATGTGGTCCAGGTCCTGCTCCCCGCCCCGGTTGCGTTTCATGGGGTTGAAGCGCAGCTCCAGGTGGGTGACGTTGTTCTTGCGGTATGCGCCGCCGATCACCTCGTAGACGCTGCGCTCGACGGCGGTCGGGCTGGACTGGATCAGCTCGGTCCAGTGGAAGAGGTCCAGGTACGCCTGGAAGGAGCGCCGCCGGCGGCCGACGGTGATCAGGTCACGGAAGGCCCAATAATCCTTGGTAGGCAGCCGGATCCCCTGGGCGTGGGCAATACCCCACATGATGGCGGGCGTGACCGCCGCACCGAGGTGAACGTGGAGCTCGGTGAGCGGGGTTCGTGGGTCCAGCTTCGGTCGCGGCATCATCCTCGGGGGCGTGAGTGTCCGCGGAGTGTAGCAGCGCCGAAGGCGCCGACGGGACCGGACCCGATGCTAGAATCGCCGCGCCATGGAAGCCATCCGCGACTTCATCGAGTGGTTCTCCACCGACACCATCAATGCCCTGGCCACGCTCGCCCCGTACGGGCTGCTGGGGCTGGCCGGGCTGTACGTGCTGTGGCTGGTGATCGGCTACCTGCGAGTGTCGCAGGTCTCGGTTGCGGAGGAATCGGTCCCGCGCTCGGCGACCATGCTGCCGCGGGCCGAGGGCGGACAGCTGGAGGCTCCGCGTGGCGTCCCCTACTGCCCGGTCGACGGGCTGCAGTACCCGCCCGGCGCGCGCTTCTGCACGCAGTGCGAGGCGGACCTGGCGCTGAGCTGCGCCAACTGCGGGACAACCATCCGGGCGGCTGACGAGTCCTGCTACCGCTGCGGGACGCGCGCCACCATGACGGTCCCGGCCCTGCACTGAAGGCTCACGCTCGACGCCGGTCGCCGGAACCGCTCGCACGCCGGAAGCTAGTCGGGGATCAGGCTGCGGACATAGGCGCGCATCTCGGCGAGGTTCGGGATCATCACCCAGCCCCGGCTGGTGCCCGGCTCGAAGCCCTCGAACAGGGCGAAGCGCGGCGGTCCGAGGACCGTCTGGACCACCTGTGCGTTGGCGGCGCGGCGCCCCATCTCCACGAGGGTCTGCAGCTTCGACAGGTCGAAGTCGGTCTGAAGGGAGCCGACGCTCGCCAGCAGCGCCGGCAGGTTCAGCTGGGTGGCCGGGTCGACGAGCTTGCGCGCCAGCGCCAGGACGACCTGCTGCTGGCGGGCCGCGCGCGCGTAGTCACCGTCCCTCCGGGTGCGGCTGTAGGCGAGCGCCGAGTTCCCGTTCAGATCGGTGGGCCCCGGCAGGAGGTTCAGGCCGAACTTCGGTTCGTAGACAGGGGTCTTCACATCGACGTTGATCACACCGACCGCATCCACGAGGTCGACGAGGCCGTCCATGTCGACCATGACGTAGCCGTCGATCTGGATCCCCAGCGTGGTGGCGATGGCGCCCTTCAGCGCCACGACGCCGAGGTCCTGCAACAGGGCGTTGAGCTTGCCGCGGTAGATCCGACCGTCCGCCAGCGGAACGTCCACGGTGTCCCGGGCGAAGCTGAGCATCACGATATGCGACTTGTCGGCGGAGAGGCTGACGACCATGAGCGAGTCGGTATTCACCCACGGGTATCCGTTGTTGCGGCGATCCAGGCTGCTGTCCGAGCCGATGACCAGCACCGTCAGCCGGCTGTCGAGGAGGGCCTGGTCGTATGGGGTCGGCGTGGGAGTGGGCTCGGGCGTGGGGCTAGGCGTGGGAGTGGGCTCGGGCGTGGGGGTCGACGTTGGCGTGGGAGCGGGGGTGCGCGTCGGCACGACGGATGGCGACGGGGTGGCCGCACCTCCGCAGGCCGCGAGGACCAGGCTCGAGATCAGGAGGACCACGGCCGGGGCGGGGAATGGGCGGCAACGGTGGGCGGCGGGCAGCATCGGGGTCGCTCGGGTCATGGGGCTTTCATCTTACCCCACCCAGCACGACATGCCGGCTCTGCTAGGCTCGTCGCCATGGAGTGGCGCGAGATCGCCGTCGAGTCACGGGGGCGCGGGCTCACCGACCTGACTGAGGAGTGCGCCCGCTTCGCCGCGGATGCCTCCGCCGGTGGGGACGGACTCCTCCATGTCTTCCTGCCGCATGCCACCGCCGGCCTGGTGGTCATGGAGCTGGGAAGCGGCTCCGACGACGACCTCCTCGACGCACTTGACCGCCTTCTGCCCCGCGACACGCGCTGGCGGCACGCCCACGGCAGCCCGGGCCATGGCGCCGATCATGTCCTTCCGCTTCTCGCACCCCCGGCCCTGACCCTGCCCGTGATCGGGGGTCGCCTTGCGCTCGGAACGTGGCAGTCGGTCGCCGTGCTGAACCCGAACGTCGACAACCCGACGCGTCGAGTTCGGCTCAGCTTCCTGCCCGGCTGAGCCCGGCGACCTGCTCTGCGGCGCGCCCCGGGTCGGTGGTCGGCTCGTCGCAGGCGTAGCCGCGGCACACGTACGCGGTGGGGGCACCCTGCCGCGCCTCCTTCCCCCTGAACAGCGGCAGCGCGCCCAGCGCCACGGCCGGCAGCGCCTGTGCACCGGTGTCCAGCGGCGCGATCACCAGGTCCGGGGCGTACGGCGCGGCCACAGCACGACGCAGCGCGACCGCCCGAGGGTCGTCCCGCGGGCCGGCGATCACGGCATCTATCGGCTCGGCCAGCGACCGGTCCGCGGCGCACAGCGCCCGACCGAATGCGGTGGGTTGGCGATCGAGCGCCGGAGCAACGGCGCGCAGGATCCGCCGCGCGCGGCGATCGTGCGCCGGGTCGCCGGTCAGCAGGCCCAGGCGCAGCAACACGTCGGCCGCCACCGAGTTGGCCGCCGGCGTTGCGCCGTCGATCAGCGAGCGGGGGCGGGCGAACCCGCCGTCGTGCCGGCTGCCCGTGTCGAAGAGGGTTCCGGTCTCCTCGTGCCAGAACTCGCCGACGGCACGCTGCATCAGCGCCTCGGCCAGCCGGAGGTGGCCGGCCTCGCCGGTCGCGGCGTATGCAGCCAGCAGACCGTCGGCCACGTTGGCGTAGTCCTCGGCGAAGCCCGGCGTGTGCGCCCGCCCGTCGCGCGCCGTGCGCCACAGCCCGTCTTCGCCGTCCAGCAGGACCCGGCGCACGAAGCCGGCGACTGCAGCCGTCTCGCGCAGGTAGCCGTCGTCGGCCAGCACCAGGGCCGCTGTCGCGATCGCCCGCAGCGCCATCCCGTTCCAGGCGGCCAGCTGCTTCTCGTCGCGGCCCGGCCGCACCCGACGGGCCCTTGCGGCGAGCAGCGCCTCGCGCACCCTTCCGAGCAGCGACGGATCGGCTGCATCGGCCCTGCCGCGCTCGGCGACGTGGATGACGTTGCGGCCCTCCCAGTTGCCCTCGGCGGTAACGCCCCAGTAATCGGCCAGTAAGCGGCGCTCGCCATCATCCAGGCCGGCAGCCCGGAGGACCCCCATGAACTCGTCGTGATCCCACGTGTAGTAGCGACCCTCCTCGCCCTCGCTGTCCGCGTCGAGGGCCGAGGCCAGGCCGCCGTCCGCGGTCCGCAGCTCGCCCAGCATGAAGTCAATGGTGGATCGCGCCACGTCGGCGTAGCGCTGGCGTCCCGTGGCGCGGTGGGCCTCCAGGTAGGCGTGCGCCAGCTGCGCATTGTCGTAGAGCATCTTCTCGAAATGCGGGACCAGCCAGCGCGCGTCCGTGCTGTACCGCGCGAACCCGCCGCCCAGCTGGTCGTGGATCCCACCGTCCGCCATGCGGTCCAGCGATACGGTGACCGCGTTCAGCAGGCTCTCATCGCCGGTACGCCTCCATCGGCGCAGGAGGAACTCGAGCGTCATCGGGGCGGGGAACTTCGGGGCGCCCCCGAAGCCGCCGTGACGCGCGTCGAAGGTGCCGACCACCCTGACAGCGGCCAGCTGGAGCTGCCGCTCCTCCGGCCCGGAGCTGCCCGGGAGGACGTCCATCTGGCCGCGCAGGTGCTCGACCAGCTGACGGCCCTGCTGGGCCACTTCGCCGCGGCGATCCCGGTAGGCCTCGGCGACCGCCGACAGCACGCGCGGGAAGCCGGGCATGCCGTGGCGGTCCTCGGGCGGGAAGTAGGTGCCGCCGAAGAACGGCACCAGGTCGGGGGTCAGGAACACGCTCATCGGCCAGCCCCCGGAGCCGGTCATGGCCTGCACCGCACCCATGTACAGGTCATCCAGGTCCGGACGCTCCTCGCGGTCAACCTTGATCGCCACGAAGTCCCGGTTGAGCTGTCCGGCGATCGCCTCGTCCTCGAAGGACTCGCGCTCCATGACGTGGCACCAGTGGCACGCGGAGTAGCCGATCGACAGGAAGATGGGCCGGTCCTCGTCTCGCGCGCGTTGCAGCGCCTCGGGCCCCCACGGATACCAGTCCACCGGGTTGTGGGCGTGCTGCAGCAGGTACGGGCTGGTCTGGCC
>DASUSP010000092.1:0-2369 GCA_036375035.1 Candidatus Limnocylindria bacterium | reverse complement strand
ACGGACCGCCCCGCATCGGCTTGCGCGGCGCCTTCGACTCGGGCGCCTCGGTGAACCCGCCGCCCGGCTCGGACGACCACTGCATCGGCAGCCGGACCGCTTCTCGATCGGGCATGCGCTGGTCGTCCCCCATCCCGATCTCCTCGCCGTAGAAGAGCACCGGCGTGCCGGGCAGGCTGAAGAGCAGGCTGTAGGCGTGCTCCAGGCGCCGACGGTCGCCGTCGACCATGCTCGGGAAGCGGCGCCGGATCCCTCGCCCGAACAGGCGCATCGACTCCTTCGGGGCGAAGGCGGCAAAGACCTCCTGGCGCTCCTCGTCATTCAGCTTGTCCAGCGAGGCCTCGTCGTGGTTCTTGATGAAGTTGGCCCACTGGCTCTCCGGCGGGATGTCGGGCATGGCGCGCAGCGCATCGGCGACCGGTCCCGCCTCGTGGCGCACGAACGAGAGATACAGCGCCTGGTTGACGATGAAGTTGAACAGCATGTTCATCTGGTTGCCGCGCTCGCCGAAGAAGCTGGGGAGCTTGTCCAACGGTTCGTTGGCCTCGGCCAGCAGCATCGTGTCGCCGCGCCGTCGGTTCGCGAAGTCGCGGATGTCGCGCAGGTAGTCGTGCGGGTCCGTGACGGCCGGGTTGTCGGCGCCCACCTGCTCGATCAGGAACGGCACCGCGTCGATCCGGAATCCGGAAAGCCCCAGCGACAGCCAGAAGCCGATCACCTTGTGGATCTCGTTGCGGACCAGCGGGTTGTTGATGTTCAGGTCCGGTTGGAACGGGTAGAAGCGGTGCATGTACCAGCGCTTCGCGGCGCGGTCGTAGCTCCAGATGCTCTCCTGCTTGCCCGGGAAGATGACGCCCTTGTCGGCGTCCGGCGGCTTCTCGTCGGCCCAGACGTAGAAGTCGCGGTAGATCGGGTGGCCGCGTCGGGCCTGCTGGAACCAGGGATGGTCGACCGACGTGTGGTTGATGACCAGGTCGGCGATGACGCGGATCCCCCGCTCACGGGCCACCCGGACCAGCTCCACAAGGTCGCCCAGCGTGCCGTACTTGTCGGCCACGCCGTAGTAGTCGGCCACGTCGTAGCCGTAGTCGCGCTCCGGCGAGGGGTAGATGGGCATCAGCCACAGGCAGGTCACGCCCAGGCCGGCGAGGTAGTCGACGCGCTGCGTGAGTCCGTCCAGGTCACCCACCCCGTCGCCGTTGGTGTCCAGGAATGACTGCGTGTCGACGCAGTAGACAATGGCGTTCTTCCACCACAGGTCGCTGGTTGCTTCGAGGGACATGCGGGCCGATCCATGCACGGAGCGTGCCCCGCTCGCTCGGCGACCTATCGCACCATGGCATCCTCCTCGATGACGCCGCCACGGGAGAAGGACCGATGATCCCCGCGACCGAACCCGACTCGATCTCGATCCGCGGCGTCCCCATCCGCTACCGCGAGGTCGGCCAGGGCCGGCCGGTGCTGATGCTCCATGGGCGGCCCAGCGATCACCGCCTGATGGCCGCTGCCCTGGAGCCCGTGTTCACCCGCCGCCAGGGCTGGCGCCGGATCTACCCTGACCTGCCGGGCATGGGGCAATCGCCTCGCGCCGACTGGATCCGAAGCGAGGACGACGTCCTGGTGGCGGTCCTCGAGTTCGTGGACCAGGTCGTCGGCGGCGGCCGCTTCAGCGTGATCGGCGTCTCGTACGGCGGCTACCTGGCGCGCGGCCTGATCCACCACCGCCGGAAGCAGCTGGACGGCGCCATGCTGTGGGTGCCGGCCATGAGCCTCGCCGCGGACCGCCCCGACGTGCCGGAGCCGCAGCCGGTCGTGGTGGATCCGGCGGCGGTCGCCGCGGTCGAGCCCGACGAGGAGTTCTGGCTGCGCGTGGCGGTGGTCCAGACCGAGCCGATGCTGGCGCTCTTCCGCGAACGCGTACGCCCCGGGATGCTGATCGCCGACCACGAGTTCCTGGAGCCGATCGCGGAGAGCGGCGGCTTCTCCTTTGACCCGGACGCCCTTCCCGAGCCGATGCCGGCGCCGGCGCTCATCCTCGCGGGGCGCCAGGATTCGAACGTGGGCTACCGCGCCACGGTGCGCCTCCTGGAGAACTTCAGCCGCGGCACCTTGGCCGTCCTGGACCGCGCTGGGCACCGACTGGCTGAGGAGCAGGCGCGCACCTTCGAGGCACTGGTCGACGATTGGCTCGACCGGGTCGAGGAGTACGCCCCGGCCTGATTCGCGGATCCCGGGCGGCATGGACGACAATGCCCGGCATGATCACCGTGCGACGCGACAGCGAGATTCACGACAAGGAGGGCGGCTGGTTCCGCGCGCGCTGGCACTTCAGCTTCGACGACTACCGCGATCCGGCCAACGACTCCTTC
>DASUSP010000091.1:0-8828 GCA_036375035.1 Candidatus Limnocylindria bacterium | reverse complement strand
CTCGATCTGGTGCAGCGACGGGAAGATGCCTGCTCCCGAAAGGTCGGGGCCGTGGCACGCCTGGCAGCCACCCTCGTTGACGAGCGCCATGGCCCGCTGGGTGTCATCCCCGCCGCCTCCACCCGACGGAGACGGCTGGGCGACGATGGGCGGGTTCTCACCGGTCAGATTGCCGGCGAGGTAGACGCCGCCGACCAGCAGGACGAACACGGTCAGGCCCAGCGCCCAGCCGGGGATGCCGCGGGACCGGGTCTCGATGGGGGTATGGACGGTCATCGGGCCCTCAGTGTGCTGTCTGTGCGCCGGCCGGGACGTCGCCGGTGGCGCCGTCGGTCGCGTCGCCGGTCGTCGGCTCGACGGCCGGGACGTACTCGGCGCGCCGCGCGGTGGTGTACATCAGAAAGATCGAGACCAGCGCCGCCAGCCCGGCCAGCGCCGCCAGCCCCATGCCGGCCAGCGCGGTCATCCGGAACCAGGCGAGTGTCGCGTCGATCTCCTCGATCGGCGCCCCCTCGAGCAACAGCGAGCCGTGCGCGAGTCCGCCGCCGATCAGCGCGAACGCGGCCAGCGCGACTCCACCCATGGCGGCCCAGAACTGCGCGTCGACGCTGACACCGCCGCCCCAGTCACGGCGCAGGGCCCGTGGCGCGGCGTGGTCCAGCATGGCGAAGAGTGCGAAGGTGGCGGAGCCCAGGGTGGCCATCAGCCAGACCCCGAAGCCCCACTCCGTCCCGGTGACCAGCGCCTGGACGCTGCGCAGGGCGCCGATCGCCTCGAGCAGTGCCGTGCCCAGGATGAACGTCATGGAGGTGAGCGCGAAGGCCAGCGTGCCGCTGCTCAGCGTGAGCGCCCAGCGGCCGTGGATGGTCAGCGCCAGGGTGGCAACCGCCAGGAAGGCCGGCGCCACGAGCAGCATGGTCCCCACGTTGCCCAGCGTGGTTATGGCGTACGGGACCGACGGATCCACCAGCGCGCCGACGGCCGACAGACCCGCGAACGCGGCCCACAGCAGCCAGGTCAGGAGCGCCATGCCACCGCTGGCCAGGGGGTTGCCGCTGGCGCGCGGCACGACGTAGAAGAGGGCGCCCAACGCCAGGCCCAGGACCCAGTAGGTCAGGATGCCGCGCGCGACGAAGGCGTTGATCAGGGCCTCGAACGTCTCGTCCAGGGTCAGGAACGAGGTGAGCGCGCTGAGCGAGTAGAGACCCAGGAAGGCCAACAGCGCCACCGCGAAGAAGAGGACGCTGACGTACGGCACGCGGCGTTCCCCGGCCATCAGGGTGCGGAAGACCACGCCGGTCACCGTCAGCGCGCCTAGGAGCATCAGGCCCTTGACCGGCAGGGGGAACTCGCCGAGGAAGCCACTCCCCGCCAGCGACGGCAGGTAGACCGCCGCCAGGCCGGCGGCGACGGCAACGTTCCAGAGGCCCATGGCCATAAAGCCCATCGAGTCGTCGACCAGCCGCCGGCCGAGGATGCGCGGCGTCACGAACAGGATGGAGGCGAATCCGGCATTGCTCAGCCAGCCGAATACCAGCGAGTTGGTGAACCCGGCCTCGACCGTCTGGCGCGTGACCTCGATCCCGAGCGCGCCGATCAGGGGCAGCTCGAATTCGACCGAGAGGGACAGCAGGTCCGGGGAGAGGAGCAGCCCCGCCCACAGCACCCCGATGCCGGTCGAGACGGCCAGCCACAGCAGCGCCACGACCAGGAAGGCGGTGGCCGCGCTGTCGGGCGCGTCGGGGATGAGCGGTCGGCTGACCTTCGGTGGCTCGTCGTATGGACGGAGCTTCTTGGGATTGACGGCCATCGGCGGGCGCAGATCCTCCTGCGTACGGCTGCGTACGTTGTGGGGCATCGGCTCAGGCTCGCCGATGGCGAGCCTCGCGCGGCATTGTAGCCGACCCGGGCGTGCCGACCACGCCCGCCCGGTGTTTGACCGATGTGGTGGCGGGCACTACCATTGGTTCTCGCGGGGTGGAGCAGTGGTAGCTCGTCGGGCTCATAACCCGAAGGTCGTCGGTTCGAATCCGTCCCCCGCAACCACGCTCATCAGATTCGAAGGCCGCCTCCCGCCAGGCGGCCTTCGTGCTGTCGGGGGTTTGTCCGCAGTCCCGCCGCAGGATGGTCGTCCCATGCTGATGCCCAGGTGCGAATCGCCTGCGTTGACGTCGCGCACCACCGACCGAGCGAGGTGGAAGGGTGATCAGGCAATGGGTCGACCGCAACCGGTCGGCAGCAGCCGCCGCCGGGATGATGGCGATCGTAGGGATCGTCGTGCTGACCATCGTGTTCGGGAGCGCGCAGGGCCCGGCGGGCCCCACGCCCCGGCCGTCCGACGGCATCGGTCGGTCCAGCCCGGCACCGAGCGCCGGGGACGCGGACACCGGATGGGAGCCCCTGGTTCTGTCCGCCTACGAGCCGGTGGCCGAGCTGGTCCCGGCAGAAACCGGTGCAACGACCATTCCCGCGGGGACGAGCTTCACGCTGCGGAGCCGCACCGCCACCCGCGCCGTGGAGCTTGCGTCGCGCCTGGTGGCACACCCGCCGGTCGAGCTGGTCATTGAGCCCGGAGCGAGCCCCGATCTGGCCGTTGTCCGCCCTGCCAGCCCGCTCGCGCGTGGTGGGCGATACAGCTTCCAGCTGACCGATCCCAATGGAACGCTGCTCGGTGAGTGGATCTTCAGGACGGGTGGCCCGCTGCACGTCGTGAACGTGCTGCCCGGAAACGCCTCCAGCCAGGTTCCGCTCGATACCGGCATCGAGATCGAGTTCGACCAGGATGGCGTCTCGTCGCTGGACGGCTACTTCTCTATCGACCCGGACGTCCCGGGTCGCCTGGAACGGCACGGGCGCACGTGGGCCTTCGTCCCCGCCCAGGACCTGCTCCCCTCGACGCTCTACTCGGTGACCGTCCGTGCCGGCGTGGGGATGGAGGGATCGGACCAGGTTCTCGAGGAACCGATGGCGTTCCAGTTCGAGACGGTGGGGTGGCGGCCGACCGAGCCGATGGTCCTCTTCGAGTCGGCCGTGCGCGAGGTCCTGCCCGGCGAGATGCCTGTGCTGCCCGCCGACGTCTTCGATCCTCGGGGCGAGAGCGTGGACGAGCTGACCGCCACGGTCGACATCTATCGGCTGACGAGCGTGGAGCGCGCGGCCGAGGCGATCGCGGCGTTGAGGGCCGACATCGGTTGGGCGCGCACCTCGTCGACCGGGAACGTCCCGATCGAGGACCTCGCCCTGGTGGCCAGCGCCGAGGCCGAGCTCACCGGCGACTGGCGGGGACACCTGCTGAGCGTCCCCCTGGACCTGGACGCCGGTTGGTACCTGGTGAACGTCCCGCAGGAGGGACGCGACGGGCAACTGGTGCTCCAGGTCACGGACGTCGCCGCGTATGCGGTTGCGGCCGAGAGCCGCACGGTCGTCTGGGTGAGCGACCTGGGCAGCGGCCAACCCATCGCCGGCGCCGAAGTCTCGATTATCGGTGGGTCGCCGATCGGACAGACCGACGCCAGCGGCGTGCTGGACGCCACAACGCCCGCGGCACTCCTGGCCGAGGACGACCGCGGCGAGTTCGGTTCGCTTCTGGTCGAGGTTGGGGATGGGCGACAGCTCATCGCGCCGCTGGGACGCGATGAGGGTTCCTGGCAGTACGGAAGCCGCTCACGCTGGTGGGTGGCTTTCGCCACTGACCGCGTGCAGTACCGGTCCGACGACACGATCCATGCGTGGGGCGTGCTGCGGCGCAGGGATGATCGAACTGCGGCCGGCACGGTGGAGCTGCGGCTCACGGCCGGAGGGGGCGAGGGGCCCGCGCTGGTTCGGGCAATCGTCGAGACCACGGCGCGCGGGACGTTCGCGGCCGCCCTGCCCTTTGCCGACCTGCCGATCGGCGAGTACCAGGTCGTGCTCGCCGCGGATAACGAGGTGGTCTCGTCCGCCTACGTGTGGGTGGCCGATATCCGCAAGCCGGCATTCCGGATCGAGGTCGAGACGGACCGGCGGGTGTACCTCCACGGCGACACGGTGCGCGGCCAGGCTCGAGCGGCGTTCTACGACGGGACGGCTGCGCCGGGCATGCGTCTGCGAATGTCGGGGTACGACGGAGAGGCAGACCGCGAGGAACTCGTCACGGCCGACCGGACGGGTATCGCCGAACTCGCCTTCAGAGCATCCGCCGGGGAGGGGCGGCCGAACCAGGGGCATGTCGGGGCCACGCCAGCCCAGGCAGAAGAGGGCACGAGCACCGGTCACGCCGAGTTCGCGGTGCTCCCATCCGCCGCGTGGATCGCCGGGAAAGCGTCCCTCGACAGTGGGTCCCTGAAGGTGAGTGGCCAGGTGACCGCGGTCGACCTCTCAGAAGCCGAGTCCCAGATGGTGGCGAACGGCTGGATCGAGGATCCGGGCGGCGAGCCGCTTGTCGGGCGCAGTGTCTCGATCGAGGTCAGCCGCACAACCTGGGTGGCCCGTCGGGTCGGCACGAGCTACGACTTCGTCCTCAAGCGGACGGTGCCGAACTACGCCTACGACGACGTGACCGAGAAGATCGGCACATTCCCGGCGGTGTCCGGCAGCGACGGTCGGTTCGCGCTCTCAATCCCGGACGCGCCCTCCACGGGCTCCTACGAGGTGCGCATGACCGTGACCGATGCCCAGAACCGCCCGATGACCGCCCACGCGTGGGCGCAGGATGCCCTGGCGGGAAGGACGCCGAGCTCCGTCCCCTACCTCGAGTCGCGGGACGGCGGCTGCGGCTGGAGCTACGGCGTTACCAGGCCGGCGGGGCTCCTGGAGCAGGTGACGCTCACCCTGCGCGAGGGTGACGGCAGCACCAGCCCGGTCGGCCCCACGCTGTACATCTCGGCACGGCTCGGCATCGACGAGGCGCGCGTCACCAACGACTCGACCTTTACGCATGAGTTCGGTGATGCGGATCTGCCGAACCTGACCGTGAGGGCCGTCCGCCTCATGTCGGGAGGCCTGCTGGTGACGAACGACGTGACGATCACTCCGGCCGAGGGCGAGAAGGATATCGACGTGCTGCTGGCGCCCGACCGCTCGGTGTACCAGCCCGGCGACGATGCATCGGTCTCCATCAGCACCGCAGCTCCGGACGGCAGCCCGTTGGCGGCGGACGTCCTGGTGCGGGTCATCGACACCAAGCTCTACGCAGTCGGGGCGGCTCGCGAGCTGGATACCGGCGAGCTCATGGCCCGCGTCTCTTCCGGCGTGGTCGCGTCGTATGCCTCGCACCGCATCCCGCGCTCGCCGTGGGGGGACGGTTGCGGCGCGACCAGCGGCGGTGGCGGCGACGAACCGCGCGACGACTTCCTGGATCTCGCCACCTTCCAGATGACCCAGACCGATGCCTCCGGCCGTGGCTCGGTGACCTTCACCCTGCCCGACGACATCACGACGTGGGAGGTGGCTGCCGCCGCCGTCGGTGACGGCCTCGAGTCGGGAGTCTCAGCTGTGGAGGTGCCCGCCTCCCTGGACTTCTTCGTGGACTCGGTGGTTGCCAACACCTACCTCGCGGGCGAGACCCCGCAGCTGCAGCTCCGCGCGTACGGGGATGCCCTGGATGTCGGCGACGCCGTCCGCTTCACGGTGACGTCACGTTCCCTGGGCATCTCGGCCGCGACCGTCCAGGCGACGGCCTTCGAGGTCGCGAGCCTGAAGCTCGGGGAGCTGCCGCTGGGGAATCACGAGCTGAGCATCGTGGCGGAGAGCGTCGGCTCCGGCGACCTCCGAGATGAGGTCGTGCGCAGCATACGGGTGATCCCAACGCGGCTGCGCTCGCTGGTGAGTGCGTTCGATCCGCTCGCCGAAGGGCTCGACCTCCGCGGTGGCGACGGCATGACCACCTACGTCATCAGCGACGCCGGTCGCGGCGGCCTGCTCTCTGCCCTGCATGCCCTGGCCGGCGGGTCGTCAGCCCGGCTGGATGCCTCGCTGGCGGCCGAGGTGGCGCGCCGCATCCTCGTCGAGGAGTTCGGCATGGATCCGATCGCCCTTCCCGCGTCGGGGTACAACGTCGACCGCGTCTACCAGGACGGGCTGGCGCTCTTCCCGTACGCGCAGCCCTCGCTCCACCTCACGGCCCGGGCGGCGCTGGCCATGCCGGGCGAGCTTCCGCGAGAGCGAATGATCAGCGCGTTGCGTGGGTGGGCAGAGAAGCCGGAGATCACCGGCGAGGCGCGCATCGTCGCGCTGGCTGGCCTTGCGGGGCTGGGCGAAAACGTCCTCGGCAACCTGCGGGTAATCGAGCCGGACGGCTTGACCGTCCACGAGCGCCTGTGGCTCGGGCTGGGCCTGGCCGCGGCCGGCGACGAAGAGGCGGCGCGATCGATCGAGCGGGACCTGCTTGCCGAACGGGGCATGCGCCACGGTGACTGGGTACGCATCGGCGGCGGTACGCCTGCCGACAGCCACGAGGCGACCGCCCTGGCCCTGCTGCTGGCGGCTCGCCTGCGCGACCCGGTGGCACTCGACCTGTCGCGATATCTGCTGGCGAACCCATCCCGGGAGCATATCGCCGCTCTCGAGCAGATCGGGTTCGCGAACGAGGCGCTGCGATGGCTGCCACGCCAGGAGGCCCGATTCGCGTGGAGCGTGGACGGAGAGCGCCACGAGGAGGCGCTCGAGGCGGGAGGGTCGTTCCGGCTGGTGCTGACCGCTGCCCAGCGCGCGTCCCTGATCCTCCAGCCGCTGGACGGTGCGATGGTCGTCGCGAGCTCGTGGGATGGCCCTGCGGCCTACGATGCGCTCCCGGACGATGCGTCGGTGAGCATCCGGCGAACCGTGATTCCAGAGGGTGCCGTCGACGCCGGCCAGCTGGTCCAGGTGCGGCTCGACGTGACCATCCGTCCGGATGCCCCTGCGGGCTGCTACGAGGTGACCGATCTCCTGCCGTCCGGCCTGGCGCCCGTGGTGGCCCAATGGGACTACTACACCGATTGGGATTCGCGCCAGTTCATCCCTCCGTACAGCGTCGAGGGTCAACGCGTGTCGTGGTGCGTCAGTACCGAGGGTCCGCGCAAGCCGCTGGGATACACCGCCAGGATCGTGACGCCGGGTACCTACCGGTGGGAACCCGCCCTGATCCAGTCCCTCCAGGACCCATCGGTCGGCTCCGCCACAGATCCGGTCACCTACACGGTCCGCTGAACTGCGTTTCCCGCGCTTCGGCGGCCGCTAGCCAACCGATCCCGCGGGCAGCTCGAGCCGAGCTGCCATCCAGGCCTCGCGGTCGACCCGGGCCTCCTCGCTCAGCTCGTGGCCAGCCCGGTATGTCCGAGATTCGGCGCCTGGCCCAGCGGCGGCAGCGATCTCGGCCGCCACCTCCTCCGACACGTACTCATCGTCAGCGGCGAACTGGAGCAGGATCGGCCTGCCGTCGGCCAGGGCCAGCCACGCCACGGGGTCCAGCGGCGCCAGCGCGGCGGCGTAGGCGTCCGGCGCGTCCTCCATGCGCCAGTAGACAGTGAACCAGTCGGCCCAGCGCGCGGTGGGCGTCATCAGCACCAGCGCCTTGATCCGTGGCTCGGCGCCGAACAGCAGCGTCTCGTACATGCCGCCGAAGTCGTGGCCCACAGCGACCAGGCGCTCCGGATCGACGCCGGGCCGGGCGAGGAGCAGCTCCACCGCCCGTCGCAGCATCGCCACCTCTCGCTCGATCAGGGTCCGGTCGTGCTCGATCGAGCTCGGGCGCTCGAGCCACGGCAGGGTGCCCTGGACGAGGAGCGACGTCACTCCGCGATGGGCGAGCCCCCGAGCCTCGTCCAGGAACTCGGTCCGGTTCGATGTCGGCGCGCCGCCCTCAAGCCAGTGGAAGAAGAGGATGGCCGGACCGCCGCCGCCTGCCGCCGGCGCGACCAGGTACGCCTCCGACTCGCCGATCTCGCCACCGTCGAAGGCAAGGTCGGCCACGGTCACGCCATCGGCCGTCTCCTCCCCCCGCACGGTCCAGGCGGGAGCCATGGGCGGCGCGGTGAAGCGGGAGGGGTCGGGCAGTGGATGGTCCATGCGCAGCCTACGCAGCGAGCTGCGGGAACGTTCAGCGCCGGCCGAACACCACCTTCACGACCGAGCGCAGAACCAGCAGCGTGACGATGGCGGTGAGCATGCCCATCACCGCGATGCGGCTGGCGTCGACAGCCGGCTCCCAGCGCACGCTGTCACCGCGGACCACGTACACGCCAACCGGCCGGGCCGCCACGCCGAACCCGCCGCCGCCGTTGTTCTGGGCGTCGCCGCCACCGCCACCGCCGCCGCGGACGTCGGCCGCGGGGATGATGGTCACGCCGTCGCGCTCGATCGGGTCGCCGTACACGCGGCGCACGGTGATCGCCTCGCGCGCGCCCTCCAGCATCTCGGCCACGTTCATCGGTCACACCTCGGCATCGGTCTGAAGAACCAGTCTAGGCCAATGCCCTAGGTCGGACGGTGCGCCCCCGGCTCCATCTCGACCATGGCGTGGTGGATGCCGTAGCGGTCCATCAGCGCCAGGTAGGGATCGGGGTCGAATGCCTCCGGCGCTAGTACTCCGCTGCCCGACCACTGCCCGGTCGCCAGCAGCTCCATGGCCAGCACCGGGTTGAAGCCCGTCTGCCAGCCCACGACCTGGGATCCGGTGGCGCGCATCGTCTCCTGCGCGTCGGCCATCTGGTACATGAACACCTCGCGGGGCTTCCCGTCCTTGTGGCCGATGACCCAGGTCCCCACGATGGCGCGACCCACCATCTTGTCCCCCATCTGGGCCGGGTCGGGGACCACCGCGGCCACCACGTCGCGCGGCGAGACCTCCACCCCGCGGACCTTCACCGGTT
>DASUSP010000090.1:0-2681 GCA_036375035.1 Candidatus Limnocylindria bacterium | reverse complement strand
CAGCGGCATCATCGAGGGTCGCGCGGCGGAGGTGGTTGCCGCGTTCGAGGCTGCGGGGCTGGTGGTCCAGGAGCGCCTGGATGATGGCGAGTGGGTCTCGCTGCGGGTGACGAGGCCGTGACCCTGCACCGCTTCTTCGTGGAGCCGGTCGAGATGGCCGGCGAGCGGTTCCCGCTGCCGCAGGGGATCGCCCACCAGGTGAGCCGCGTGCTGCGGCTGGGCGAGGGCGACCGCCTGGTGCTGCTGGACGGCCGCGGCGAGGGGGCCACGGTCCGGCTGGAGGGGGGCGCCTGCGTGGTGGAGGAGCGCGGCCCGGCGGGCGGCGAGCCGGCCCACCGGCTCACCGTGTGGCAGGCGCTCCTCCGCGGCGACCACCTGGAACCGGTGATACGGCACGGGACGGAGGTGGGGGTGGCCGCGGTCCGGCTGTTCGTCTCGGAGCGATGCGTGGCCCGCGAGATCTCGCCGCGCAGGTTGGAGCGGCTGCGGGCCGTGGCGCGCGAGGCGGCGGAGCAGTCCGAGCGCGGCCTGGTCCCCGAGGTGGCCGCCCCGGTGCCCTATGCGGACGCGTTGGCGTCCGCATCGGTCCTGCTCCTGGAGCGGACGGACGGGCCGCGGCTCTCCGAGCTGGAGGCGCCTTCGAGCGTGGTCATCGGCCCGGAGGGAGGCTTCACGCCGGACGAGGTGGCTGTTGCCGATCGGGCGGGCTTGGTCTTGGCCCGGCTGGGGCCGCGGATCCTGCGCTCCGAGACGGTGGCGGTGACCGCCGCGGCCGTGATCCTGTCGCGCACCGGTGACTTCGCCTAGGCTGCCCCGACGACCGACCGCGACCCTCGATTGTCTGTTCTGCAAGGCCGCGCGGGCAAGATCAGAGGCCAACCGCGGTCAGACGTCGTGACAGCTGATCGCCGTCGGGACGCAGCCACGGCGTCCATGTTTGTCGTCAGGAGGGGCCGGCGGTGGGACTCGGGATGCTGGGAAAGCCGTCGCGGACCCGGATAGCCGGGTCCATGTACTCATACCCGTAGTGGACGACGACTCGGTCCGCGTCGCTCACCTCCAGGACGACGTCGAAGAGCTGCGCGTGGATCTCCGCGACACAATGCAAGTAGCGGCTTCCCCGGCGCATGCTCCAGAGGCCGGGGACCTGTTCGGTCGTCACCATCACCCCGCTCACGCGGGTATACGTGTTCGGAATCGAGGGCAGAGTCGCGGCGATCTCCTCCAGCGTGCTATGCGCACCCCAGCCCGTAACCAGCAGCATCCCTTCGTCGTAGACCTCGTCGAGCGCCTCTACCTCGTCATCGGTCCAGATCTGCAGCAGCCGATCCATGAGGGCCGTGTCGCCACTGTCAGCCGCTGACCACTGACCGCCAAGCACGGGGAGCGGGGTGGGGCTCGCTGTTGGCACCGGCGTCGGCGTGGCGGGCGGCGTGGCTGACGGTGTGGCGGTCGGAGGTGGCGTGGGACCGGGGGTGGGCTGGCTGGCAGCGGTACAGCCGGCAACGGCAGCCGCGGCGATCAGCGTGACGGCCATGCTCAACGATGCTGGGCTCACGGGCTCCCCTCCCGATGGCGACGCTCTCCGCGGAGCCTTACGTCGCGGAGAGCAAACGGCAAGTGCCGATGGTCACCAAGCACTAAGCGGCAATGGGCCGATGGTGGGTGTGGCGCGCGTCCGGCAGGCAATCGCTGGTTGGTGCCTGGTCAACGGATTGGATAGGCCAAGGCATGCCCTGTCGCCGGCTCCACTGCGGACCCGCGGTGAGCACGAACTCCACTCCGGCCCGCTGCGCCAGGACAGATTGAACAGTTAGGCTCCGCCGATCGCTCTGCCATGTGATCGGTCCACTTCGGGCCGGTAGCCACGAGAACGTGGAGGGATGGGTGCAGGAGGAGCTGGTCCGCCAGGCGCAGGGAGGCGACGCGGAAGCGTTCGACTCGCTGGCGCGCACGGTGGGCGACCGATGCCTGGCGATCGCGGTGCGGATCCTCCGCGACGTCGGCCTGGCCGAGGACGCTGTTCAGGCCGCTTTGATCACGGCCTGGACCGAGCTCCGAGCCCTGCGTGACCCGTCCCGCTTCGAGCCGTGGCTCCACCGCATCCTCACCAACGCGTGCTACGCCGAGGCCAGGCGTCGGACGCGATGGTCCGAGGGCATGAGGATCCTCCCCGTCGCGGGCACGTACGGCTCCGACGAGTACCTGACCGTGGACGATCGCGACCTACTGGAGCGGGCCTTCCGGAGGCTCACCGTCCAGCAGCGCGCCGTCCTGGTCTTCCACCACTACCTCGGGCTCTCGATCTCCGAGGTGGCGGCACGAACCGACATTCCCGTCGGGACCGCGAAGTCCCGCCTCCACCACGCCACGCGGGCGCTGCGGGCCAGCATCGAGGCTGATGCCCGGTCGACCGCGAATTCCCAGGAGCGAATGGCATGACCGCCCCTCGAGACCCCGATCGCCTGATCCGTGCCTTCCTCGACGAGGGCGACGAGTACCTGCAGGACCAGGTCTATGACGAGGTCCGGGCTGCGATTGAACACAGACGACAGCGGGTCTACTTCGGCCCGTGGAGGACGCCCATCATGAACAGGATCGTCACCTTCGGCCTCGGCGCCGCCGCCGTGGTCGTCATCGGCCTTCTGCTCGGGGCTCAGCTGCTCGGCGAGCCCACGGGC
>DASUSP010000089.1:0-2772 GCA_036375035.1 Candidatus Limnocylindria bacterium | reverse complement strand
ACGCCGGCCACGCGACGAGCAGCCGCGTGACGCGGCCCAGGAGATCGCCGAGAAGCTGCAGCCGTTCGTCGGCCGCACCCTCCGGCTCAAGATCCTGGAGGTCAACCGCAAGGCGAACCGCCTCATCCTGTCCGAGAAGGTCGCGCTCTACGAGGAGCGACGCGAGAAGCGCGACGAGCTGTTCAGCAGCCTGCAGGTTGGCCAGCGCGTCACCGGCGTGGTTCGAAGCATCGCGCCCTTCGGCGTGTTCATCGACCTCGGCGGCATCGACGGGCTGGTGCACAAGAGCGAGCTGTCCTGGAACAAGGTCAACAACCCGGAGACCGCCTACGCCATCGGTGAGGAGGTCGAGGCCGAGGTCATCGACATCAACCACGAGCGCGGTCGGATCAGCCTCTCGATCCGGCGGCTGCAGCCCGACCCGTGGCAGGAATCGGTCGCCAAGTACAAGATCGGCGACATCATCGAAGGCCAGGTCACCAAGCTCGTGAACTTCGGCGCATTCGTGCGCGTGGAGGAGGGCCTGGAAGGCCTGATCCACATCAGCGAGCTCTCCCACCAGCGCGTCGCTCATCCGGGCGACGTGGTGAAGGAGGGCGAGGTCCTGAAGCTGAAGATCATCAGCCTGGACTCGGAGCGCCATCGCCTGGGCCTCTCGCTGAAGCAGGCGGAGGAGCGCCCGGCCGAGGCCTCGGCCGCGCAGCCGCAGTATCAGGATCGGCCGCGCCGGGAGCGGCGCGACCGTCGGGATCGGGCCTACCGCCCGGAGGACGCGGTTCGCGAGCCGGACGAGGGGATCGACAACACCATGGCGGCGGCGTTCGCCGAGTCCGGCCTGCTCGACCAGTTCCGCGCCTCCCAGGAGGCAGCGGGTCCGGCCGCAGAGGCCTCGTCCGCGCAGGAGGAAGCCGCTCCGGCCGAGGAAGCCGCTCCCGCCGAGGAGGCCGGCGAGGCTCCGTCCGCGCAGGAGGAAGCCGCTCCCGCCGAGGAAGCCGCTCCCGCCGAGGAGGCCGCTCCCGCCGAGGAGGCCGCCGAGGCTCCGTCCGCGCAGGAGGAAGCCGCTCCCGTGGAGGAGCCAGCTGCCGTCGCGGAGGCCGCCGAGGAATCGGCTGCCGCCGAGGAAACCTCCACCGCCGAGGAAACCTCCACCGCCGAGGAAACCTCCACCGACGAGGCGGCCGCACCGGAACCGGAGGCTGCTCCGGCCGAGGAGGCCGCCGAAGCGGAGGCCACCGAAGCGGAGGCCACCGAAGCGGATACCGCCAAGAAGGCCAAGGGCTGATCCATCGCCGCCGGCCGGCGGCACCATCGGTTCACCTGGCGCACCGGAGCGGGTCCAATCGGGCCCGCTCCATGCATTCACCATGAACGATGAGCCGCACCGATGGCGTAGAACGTAGTACCTATTGAAGGCGCCGCACCGGGGTGGTGCCGTACACTCAGACTTGGAGCCGGATCTGCCGACTCCAGCAGACCCAGCGGGAAGCGCGACATGGACCGATTCGACAAGTTCACAGACCGAGCGCGGAAGGTCCTCACCCTCGCCCAGGATGAGGCCCAGCGCTTCAACCACAACTACATCGGGACCGAGCACCTGCTCCTCGGCCTCGTCCGCGAGGGCGAGGGCGTGGCCGCGCGCGTGCTCGAGAACATGAACGTCGAGCTGTCCAAGGTCCGCACCGCGGTGGAGTTCATCATCGGTCGCGGGGACCGGCCGGTCGTCGGCGAGGTGGGGCTGACGCCGCGCGCCAAGCGCGTGATCGAGCTGGCGATCGACGAGGCGCGCCGCCTGGGCCACAACTACATCGGCACCGAGCACCTGCTCCTGGGCCTGGTTCGCGAGGGCGAAGGGATCGCGGCCGGCGTGCTGGAGAGCCTCGGCGTCAACCTGGACAAGGTGCGCCACCAGGTGATCCACGTCCTCAGCCAGTCGAGCAGCGTGGCTCCGGCCCAGGAGTCGAAGCGCCCGTCCAAGACGCCAACCCTGGACCAGCTGGGCATCAACCTGACCGATGCGGCGCGCGCCGGAAAGCTGGACCCGGTCATCGGCCGCGAGAAGGAGATCGAGCGGGTCATCCAGATCCTGAGCCGCCGGACCAAGAACAACCCCGCGCTGATCGGCGAGCCCGGTGTCGGCAAGACCGCCATCGCCGAGGGGCTGGCGCACCGCATCGTCAGCGGCGACGTCCCCGAGACGCTGACCGACAAGCGCGTGCTGACCCTGGACATCGGCTCGCTGGTGGCCGGCACCAAGTACCGCGGCGAGTTCGAGGAGCGCCTCAAGAAGATCATCGAGGAGCTGCGCTCCAGCAGCGACAGCGTGCTGTTCATCGACGAGCTGCACACCCTGGTGGGCGCCGGGGCCGCCGAGGGCGCCATCGACGCGGCCAACATCCTGAAGCCGCCGCTGGCCCGTGGGGAGCTGCAGTGCATCGGCGCCACGACCCTGGACGAGTACCGCAAGTACATCGAGAAGGACGCCGCCCTGGAGCGCCGTTTCCAGCCGGTGATGGTCGAGGAGCCGACGGTGGACGAGGCGGTCGACATCCTGTTCGGCATCCGCAGCCGCTACGCCGAGCACCACAAGGTCAACATCACCGATGAGGCGGTCCACGCGGCCGTGGACCTGTCCGTGCGCTACGTGGCCGACCGCGCCCTGCCGGACAAGGCGATCGACCTGATCGACGAGGCCGGATCGCGGGTGCGCCTGCGCAAGGCATCGGCCCCGCCGGAGATCCGCGAGGCGCAGAAGGAGCTGGAGGAGATCACCCG
>DASUSP010000088.1:0-2592 GCA_036375035.1 Candidatus Limnocylindria bacterium | reverse complement strand
CCACGGGGTCATCGAGCTCGCCGAGAAGCAGGTCCACGAGGTGATGGTCCCGCGCATCGGGATCCGGGCGGTGGAGGTGACAGCGGCGCTGGGCGACGTGCTGGACCTCATCGTCCGCGCGGGGCACTCGCGCGTGCCGGTCTACGAGGAGAGCCTGGACAACATCGTGGGCATCCTCTACGCCAAGGACCTGCTGCCATACCTGAAGCGCAACGGCGGTCCGGCCCCGGAGATCGACATCCGAAAGCTGGCGCGCCCCGCGGTCTACGTGCCGGAGACCAAGGCCGTGGACGAGCTGCTGCACGAGATGCAGGCAGCCAAGCGGCATATCGCCATCGTGGTGGACGAGTACGGCGGCACCGCCGGGCTCATCACCATGGAGGACGTCGTCGAGGAGATCGTGGGCGAGATCCAGGACGAGTACGACACCGAGGAGACGCTGGTCGAGACCCTGGAGCAGGACGGCGAGACCGCATTCCGGGTGGACGGCCGCGTATCCATGGACGACCTGCGCGACCTTTTCGACCTGCCCGATGCCGAGGAGGAGGACGAGGAGGCGTACGACACCGTCGGCGGCTTCGTGGTCCACCGCGAGGGGCGCATCCCGCTGCCCGGCACGATCGTGCCGTTCGGCGACGTGACGCTCACCGTGGAGGTGGCCGAGCCGCGCCGGGTGGCCAAGGTCATCGCCTCGCGCCCTGCGCCGCTGGAGCCGGTGGAAGGGATGAATCCGAGTAGCGACTGAGTGTCCAGCACCAGTGGCTCGAGTCCCACCCTGTGGGTCTATCAGCCACCCGGACCGCTTCGGCCCGCCAGAAATCGCCCTTCGGTGGCCGTTCGTCCCACCGGTGGGGCCGTCCGGCCAATACCGGGCCCTGCCCCGGTAGATTCTTTGTCCATAGACCCACCCACTGGGATTCCAGCGACCCGCCCCAGCGCTAGCCCAGCTGCCGGTTCCGCCGCCAGATCTCGGCGTTCAGCAGCGTGGCGAAGGCGGTCCAGGCCAGGTAGGGGAGCAGGAGCAGCCCGGCCAGCTTCCGCTGACGGAGGAAGAGGGCGACCGTCACCGCAACGGCGGCCAGCGTGGCGACGATCTCCGCCAACGCCAGCCCTGGTCGTCGCAGCCCGAAGAAGATGGGCGTCCAGGCCGCGTTCAGCGCCAGCTGCGCGCCGAAGGCCGCCAGCGCCGGACCGCGGCCAGCCCGCTCGGTGCGGCCCCCGCCGGCGACCAGCCAGGCGGCGACGCCCATGAGCGCGTAGAGCAGGGTCCAGACCGGCCCGAACAGCCAGGGCGGCGGGCTCCATGACGGCTTGCGCAGCTGCCGGTACCACGCTGGCGCCGGGAAGGGCGCGCCGATCGCGGCCGGCACGAAGCTGAGCGCCACCCAGCCCGCCAGCGCCTTCCACGAGCGCCCGTTCACAGCGCGATCACCGATTCCACCAGCGCGCGCAGCTCCTCCCGCGGGCCGTCGCCGATCGGCAGCTCCGCGATGTCGGCCACCGCCAGGTCGCGGTAGCGCTTCGCCTCGGCAAGCGCCTGCTCGCGGGCGCCGCTGCGCTCCAGGATGGCGAGCACCTCGTCGACCTGGTCGGGCGGCATCGGCTCATCGGTCTCCGACTGGGCGGTCGCGTAGATTTCACCCAGCCGCGCGCGGTCCGGGTCCGATGCGTGCTGCAGCGCCCAGATCAGCGGCAGCGTCTTCTTGCGCTTGCGGATGTCGCCGGCCTCCGGCTTGCCGGAGGCGGCCGAGGTCCAGAAGCTGCCCTTCACGTCATCGGCCATCTGGAAGGCCAGGCCAAGGTGGTAGCCGAAGTGGCGGTAGGCCTCGATGGTCTCGGCGTCGTCGGTGGCCAGGATGGCCCCGGCCTGGACCGATGCGCCCACCAGCGCCGCCGTCTTGCGCCCGATCATCTCCAGGTACTCGTCGACGGTGATGTCGGTGCGCCGCTCGAAGCTGATGTCCAGGAACTGTCCCTCGCACAGAGCCAGGCAGGTCTCGTCGTAGACGCGCATCAGGGCCAGCACGCGACGCTCGCTGAAGCCGTCCTCCAGGAGACGGTAGAGGGCCAGGCGCGACAGGGCGAAGAGGGCGTCTCCGGCGTTGATGGCCAGCGGAATGCCCCAGATCGCCCACAAGGTGGGCCGATGCCGTCGCTCGCGGTCGGCGTCCTCGATGTCGTCGTGGACCAGGCTGAAGTTGTGACCCAGCTCGACCGCCGCGGCGCCCGGCAGGGCGGGCTTGTAGTCGCCGGTGATGGACTGGTAGGCGAGCAGGCCGAGCAGCGGCCGCATGCGCTTTCCGCGCGGGCCATCGGCCTGGTCCAGGCCCAGGTGGTAGGAGAGCATCTCGTACAGCGGGCGGGCGTGGTGATCGCGTTCCTCGAGGACGCTCCGCATCTCGCCCTCGATGTCGCCGAGCAGGTCGGTAAACTCGGTCCTGATGTCCACGTCGGAAGGGTACCCGAGCTCCGTGATCAGGTGCGCCATGCCCACGGTACGGCGGCGGGTCATGGACCGATGAGTCCGCGCGCGCGGATCTACAAGACCGAGGCGATCGTGCTGCGCAGCATGGACCTGGGCGAGGCCGATCG
>DASUSP010000087.1:0-3728 GCA_036375035.1 Candidatus Limnocylindria bacterium | reverse complement strand
TTCCGACCCCTTGCCGTGCTGGCCGTCCTGGCCCTGGTGATCACGGCCTGCGGCAACGGCGCCTCGCCGTCCGCGAGCGAGCCCGCAGAGTCCATGGCCGAGTCCATGGAGCCGTCCGAGGCGGCCGATCCCTACGCCGATTGGCCCGATGAGCTGGTAATGGGCTTCGTGCCGTCCCGCGAGGCGGGCCAGCTGGTCGACAGCATCGACGCCCTGACCGGCGTGCTGGCCGAGGGTCTCAGCGAAGAGTCGGGCAAGGAGATCAGCGTGGAGGGCACCGTGCCCTCCGACTACACCGGCCTGGTGACGGCCATGGAGACCGGACAGGCGCACATCGGTGCCTTCGGTCCGTTCTCCCTGCTGCAGGCCCGGGACCGCGCCGGTGCGGAGATCATCCTCCAGTCCGAGCGCTTCGGCAGCCCGACCTACCACACCCAGTTCTTCACCAACAACCCGGACGCGTACTGCGATGACGAGCCGGTGGTGGTCGACGAGGAGACCGGCTGGCGCAACTGCAACGGCACGGCCGACGCCGACGAGGGTCCAGTGGCCGAGGACAAGGTGGGGACCATCGCTGATGGGACGACGGTCGCATTCGTGGAGCAGTCCTCTGCGTCCGGCTACATCTTCCCCGCCACCATCTTCCTGAACAACGGGATCGACCCGGAGAACGACATCGAGCCCCTCTTCGCAGGTGGCCATGACCGCAGCGTGATCGCGGTGTGCGAGGGCCAGGCCGAGGTCGGCGTCAGCTTCGACGATGCTCGAGGTGCCGCCGAGACGACCTGCGACCTGGCGGCCAACGTGGTCGTGTTCGCCTACGGGCCCGAGATCCCGAACGACGGCTGGGCGGTCGCCGGTGACCTCCCGGACAACCTGAAGGAGTCGATCAAGCAGATCCTGCTCGACTACGCCGCAACCGAGGAAGGCCAGGCCACGCTCTTCGAGCTGTACGAGATCGACAATCTCGTCGAGGCCGACCTCGAGGTGTTCTCGATCGTCGAGGACGCCGCGGAGCAGCTCGGCATCACGTCTGACTGACCGAGGCATATCCACGGGGACGGGCGCATCGCCCGTCCCCGTCCCATACCGACGATCGAGCGAATGATCCGCTTCGACAACGCGTCAGTCGTCTACCCGGGCGGCGTCACGGCGCTCAAGAATCTCAGCCTCGAGATCCCCGATGGCGAGCTGATGGTCATCGTCGGACTGTCGGGCGCTGGCAAGTCGACGCTCATCCGAGCCATCAACGGGCTCGTCCCGCTGACCGATGGTGACATCTTCATCGACGACGTCAGCGTCCGCTCGGCTTCGCCCCGCGCCATGCGCGAGCTGCGCTCGCGCATCGGCATGATCTTCCAGACCTTCAACCTGGTGAAGCGCACCACCGTGTTGAACAACGTCCTGATGGGCCGCCTCCACAACGCCGGCACCATGCGCTCGCTACTGGGGATGTACCGGGCCGAGGACGTTGAGATCGGGATGCAGGCGCTCGAGCGCGTCGGCATCGTCGAGAAGGCATACACCCGCGCCGCGAACCTTTCGGGCGGCCAGCAGCAGCGGGTCGGCATCGCCCGCGCGCTCGCGCAGCAGCCCAAGATCCTGCTCGCAGACGAGCCGGTCGCCAGCCTGGACCCCCCGACCAGCCACGTGGTGATGCGCGACCTCCAGCGCATCAACCGCGACCTGGGCATCACCACCATCGTCAACCTCCACTTCCTGGACCTGGCCAAGGTCTACGGCGAGCGGATCATCGGGCTGCGCGCCGGCGAGCTGGTCTACGACGGAACCGGAGCACAGGCCGATGAGAACGTCTTCCGCGATATCTACGGGCGCTCGCTCACGGCCGACGACCTGATGGGCGAGGCCGCCTCAGCCGCCGCCCTGCCCTCGTGACGGCGGAGGCCCCGCCCGCCGCGACCCGTCCGGCCAGGCCGCGTCGATCGCCGTGGGGCATCGCCGCCCTGCTGGTCTTCGCCGCCATCACCTGGTGGGCTGCCAGCGAGGAGTTCGGCATCGGCTTCGACGTCATCCAGCTGGTCACCAACCTGACCCGCGGGTCGCAGATCATGGGCGAGTTCTTCCCGCCCAACTGGGACTACCTGCCGCGCACCTACGGGCCGATGCTCGAGACCTTCAAGATGGCCGTGATCGCCAGCGCGCTCGGCTGCGGGGTGGCCCTCTTCATCTCGTTCCTGGCCTCGCGCGTCACCACCCCCAACCCCCCGACCTACCTGGTTTCCCGCAGCGTGCTCAACGTCATCCGGGCGCTGCCGGACCTGCTCTATGCCCTCATCTTCGTGGCGGCGGTAGGGGTCGGGCCCCTTCCGGGCATCCTGGCGCTCTTCTTCTTCAACGTCGGCGTGGTGGTCAAGCTCCTGTCAGAGACGATCGACGGCGTCGACACCGGTCCAATCGAGGCCGCTCGCGCCACCGGCGCCAACCGGACGCAGACCGTGCGCTGGGCGGTCGTGCCCCAGGTGCTGCCCAACTACGTGGCCTACTCGCTCTACGTCTTCGAGCTGAACATCCGGGCATCGGCCGTCATCGGCATCGTCGGCGCCGGCGGCATCGGTAACAACATCAACACCGAGCGCAAGTTCTTCAACTACGACAACCTGGTGGTCATCCTGATCGAGATCTTCGTGTTCGTGGTCATCATCGAGCTGATCTCGATCTGGCTTCGAAGGCGGCTGGTGTGACCGCGGCAACCCGCTCCGCACCCGCGCGACCCACCCGGCCGTCGACCCGGAACCGCTGGCTGGCAACGCTGGCAACGCTGGCCCTCGTGGTGTGGGCCATGGCGACGACGGGGATCGATTTCGAGCGCATCCTGCGCCTGCCCGAGGGCATCGGCCTCCTCTTCTACCGCATGTTCCTGGAGACCGGCCCGGAGTGGTCCTTCCTGCCGAACGCCATCGAGGGCATGCTGCAGTCGATCCAGATCGCGTGGATCGGGACCATCATCGGCGCCGTCATCTCGCTGCCCCTGGGACTGCTGGGGGCGCGCAACGTCTCCGGGATCTTCGGCTCGAACGTGATGCGCCAGATCCTGAACGCAATCCGGGCGGTGCCGGAGGTCATTCTGGCGGTTGTGGTCTTCATCCCGATGGTCGGGATCGGCGGCGCGGCGAGCGCGTACGCGGGCACGCTGGCCATCGGCGTCCACTCCATCGGCACGCTCGGCAAGCTGACCGCGGAGGTCGTCGAGGGCATCGACCCCGGACCGGTGGAGGCCGCCCGTGCGGCCGGCGGTAACACCCTCCAGGTGCAGCGCTGGGGGGTCATCCCCCAGGTCATGCCCGAGATCATCGCCTTCTGGCTCTATCGCTTCGAGATCAACATCCGCGCCTCCGCCATCCTGGGCGTCGTCGGCGCGGGCGGGATCGGCACCTCGCTCGAGCAGGCCATGACGTTCTCGCGCTTCCCGCGGGCGGGCTTGATCATCATCGTCATCATCGTGGCGACCATCCTGGTCGACACCGCGTCAGGCTGGCTGCGGCGACGGATCATCGAGGGCTCGACGGCGCGCATCGAGGCGGGCGACACCGAGGGCCTGGGGAGCCCACTGCGCATGGACTCGGACGCCGGCTGAGTCCGCGTCAGCCAGCAGCAGCTGCCCGCCGCCGCTGCAGGCGTGGCACGACCTGCACGATCAGCACGCCGGCGGTCGCCAGCGCCAGCCCGATGATCTGCCGCAGGTCGAGCGTCTCGCCCAGGAAGATCCA
>DASUSP010000086.1:0-4222 GCA_036375035.1 Candidatus Limnocylindria bacterium | reverse complement strand
GGAATGAGCACCAGCTACATCTACGGCACCGGGCGTCGCAAGACGTCGGTCGCGCGCGTGCGCCTGCTGCCGGGCAACGGCGAGATGATCGTGAACGGCAAGGACGCGTCCGAGTACTTCGGCGCCGGGGCCAACCTGAACGCCGTCCGGCTTCCCTTCCGGGTGACCGAGACGGACGGGCGCTACTCCGCCTCGATCCTGGTTGCCGGCGGCGGATTCTCGGGACAGGCTGGGGCGATCCGCCACGGCATCGCGCGGGCCCTCGTCAGCGCGCATCCCGATTCGCGTGCCGCGCTGCGCGAGGCCGGCCTGCTGACCCGTGACCCGCGGGCCAAGGAGCGCAAGAAGTATGGGCTGAAGCGGGCCCGGAAGGCGCCGCAGTTCACCAAGCGCTAGGCGCATTCGAGCACGAATAACCGATGGGCCCCGGACGGAATCGCCGGGGCCCTTTGGTATGATCGGCCCCCGAAGCTGAGGTCCTGCTCTCCACCCCGTGCTCGAAGCGATCGGCGAGTTCCTTGACACCTACCTGCGCGGCAGCTGGACGTCGATCATCGACATCCTGCTGGTGTCAGTCGTCGTCTACTGGATCTTCATCCTGCTGCGCGGCACGCGGGCGGTGCGCATCGTCATCGGCCTGACGATCCTGTACCTCGTCTACCTGGTGGCCCAGGCGCTGGACCTGCGCCTGCTCTCGACACTGCTGCAGACCGGCGCGGTGGTGGGCCTGTTCGCGATCGTGGTCGTCTTCCAGCCGGAGCTGCGCCGAGCGCTGGAGCAGATCGGCCGATTCGGCAGCTTCAACCGCTTCTTCGTCTCGAGCGACGTCTCGGCCGCCGAGCGCGTGGCCCGCGAGATCAGCCGCGCCGCCCGCCTGGTGTCCGGGTCCCGGCACGGGGCGCTGATCGTGCTGGAGCGCGAAACCGGGCTCTCGGACCTGGTGGCCGAGTCGGGGGTACAGATCCACGCCGACCTGCGCGCCGAGCTCCTGGCCACCATCTTCTACCACGGCACGGCGCTGCACGACGGTGCGGTGATCGTGTCCGGGGAGAGAATCCTGTCGGCCGGCGTGCTGCTGCCGCTCTCCCAGAACGTGCTCGACAGCGAGCGGTACGGGACGCGGCACCGGGCCGCCATTGGCATCAGCGAGCAGACCGATGCGATCGTGATCGTGATCAGCGAGGAGACCGGTTCGATCAGCCTGGTGCTGCGCGGCCGCATCGAGCGCAACCTCACCGAGGAGCAGCTGCGCAGGCGCATCTTCAACCTGATCCGTCCGCAGGCTCCGCGCCAGCGCATGCCGCTGCTGTGGCGCTCGCTCGAGGGGCGCTGGCAGGTGTCCGCCGAGCCGGAGCCCGCGGGACCGATCGACCCCGAGGAGCGGGTCGTGGACGCGCAGCGTGCCGCTCATGCCCGTGCGGGAGCCGCGTCCGCCGAGGCCGGGACCGCCGGGCGCGAGGGTCGACCGCGATGAGCCTCCTCTTCCGTAACTGGCACCTCAAGCTCGGCGCGCTCGCACTGGCGACGGTGCTCTACACCGGCTTCGTGTACTCCGGCTCATTCTCCGAGCAGACCTTCTCCGGCGTCCCGGTGGAGGCGGTCAACCTGCCGTCCGCCGCGTACCCCCTGACCCAGAACCTCGGGACCGTCGACGTGCGCTATCGCCTTGCGGCCGATGCGGCCTCGCGCGTCACGGTGGAGTCGTTCGCGGTGACGGTCGACCTGGCGGAGTACGACATGGACCTGGCGCCCGAGCCGCAGGCGCTCCCGATCAGCGTCCGTTCCCTGGCCGATGGCGTGGAGGTCCTGCACTACACGCCCACCACCGTCGCCGTCGCGCTCGACCGCCTCGGCCAACGCGAGGTCCCGGTGGTCGTGGAGCGCGGGGAGGTGCCGGAGGGCCTGTCCATCGGGACGCCGCGCCTGTCGGATCGGACCGTGGTCGCCACCGGGCCCGAGAGCCAGCTGGGTCGCGTGGAGCGGGCCGTGGCGCGGGTGCAGATCTTCGACTCCGGCATCGATATCCAGCGCCAGGTCGACCTGGTCCCGGTGGACGTTGATGGCGCGCAGGTGCCGTCGGTGGAGCTTGAGCCGGCCACCGTGACGGTCGAGATCGACGTGCGCGCGGTGGAGACTTCGAAGACCGTGCCTGTTCGTCCGCTCACCAGCGGCTCCGTGGCCGAGGGGTTCGAGATGGTGGCCATCAGCGCCGAGCCGTCGGTGGTGACGATCTTCGGCCTCCCGGACGACCTCGCCCAGGTGGAGGAGGTCAGCACCGTGCCGATCGGGATCGCGGGGCTGACCCAGGCCAACGAGTTCGACGCGGAGCTGACACTGCCCGAAGGGACCAGGCTGGCGGCCGGAACCGATCCGGTGGTGGTCACCATCGAGGTGCAGGCCTCGGTGGCGACGCGCACGATCCTCCTTGGCGTGGTCTGCCAGGGCGCAGACGAGGGCTTCGCCTGCCTTCCGCAGCAGGAGCAGGTCGCCGTGCTGGTCAGCGGCCCGGCCGCCGTGCTGGCCGACCTCGATCTCGCCAGCCTGTCCGTGGTGGTCGACGTCGGCGGGCTCGACCCGGGTCAGCACCAGCTCACCCCGAGCATCGGCCTCCCCGACGGCGTGGAGCTGGTCTCCATCTCGCCCTCGGCGGTCCCAGTGACGCTGCAGGCGCCAGTCACGCCTTCGCCGCCGCCCGGCTGATGGGACGCCTCTTCGGGACCGACGGGATCCGCGGCGTCGCGAACGTGGATCTCACTCCCACGCTGGCCTACGACCTGGGCCGCGCGGTGGGCCACCTGATGGATGGCAACGGGCGCAGCGTGGTGATCGGCCAGGACACGAGGCGTTCCGGCGACATGCTGGTCTCGGCGCTGTGCGCAGGACTCACCTCGGTCGGCACCGACGTCCTCCTGCTGGGCGTGGTGACCACGCCGTGCCTGACCCACGTGGCGGCGGGTGGCGGCCACGTGGCGGGGATCATGGTCTCCGCCTCGCACAACCCCGCCGAGGACAACGGGCTCAAGGTGGTCTCCGGCGGGCGCAAGGTCGACGACGAGGCCGAGGAGCAGCTGGAGCGGCTCATCTTCCAGGCCGAGGCGCTGCCGGGGCGCAGCAACGCCGAGCTGGGGCGCGTGGCGCGCGACGACGGCCCTGTGGCGGCCTACCGCGCCCATCTGGTCGGCGCGGCGGGCGATGCCCTGCGCGGCCTGCGGATCGGGATCGACTGCGCCAACGGGTCGGCATCGGCCATCGCGCCGGGCCTCTTCGAGGAGCTGGGAGCGGAAGTGACCGTGCTCTTCGCCGATCCGGACGGCTCCAACATCAACCTGGACTGCGGCTCCACGCATCCGGAGCCGCTGGCCGAGCGCGTCCGGGCCGATGGCCTGGACATGGGATTCGCCTTCGACGGTGACGCGGACCGCCTGATCGCCGTGGACGAGCGCGGCGGCCTGGTGGACGGCGACGGGGTGATGGGCATCGTGTCGCTCCAGCGCCTGGCGGCCGGGACGCTGCGAAACGGAATCCTGGTGGCGACCGTCATGAGCAACGGCGGCCTGGAGCGCGCGATCGAGGCCGCCGGTGGCCGGATGCTGCGCACCCCTGTCGGCGATCGCCACGTGTTCGAGGCCATGGAGCGCTCCGGCGCGGTGCTGGGGGGCGAGCAGTCGGGCCACATCATCTTCCGCGATCGCGCCACCACCGGAGACGGGATGCTCACTGCGATCGAGCTCGCGAAGGCCATGCGGGCCGCCGGCGACCCGCTCTCCGAGCTCGCCTCGCGAATCCCGAGGCTGCCCCAGGTGGTGATAAACTCAGCCGTCCGTCACAAGGACGCGTGGCAGGTCGACCCCGAGTTCTCGACGGCGGTGGACCGCGCGGAGGCGCGTCTCGGCTCCCGCGGCCGCATCCTGGTCCGTCCATCGGGGACCGAGCCGAAGCTCAGGATCATGGTCGAGGGCGACCAGCCTGACGAGATCAACGAGATTGCCCGGCAGCTCGACGAGCTGGCCAGGGCGCGCCTGAACTGAGCAGACAGGAGGATCGCCATGTGCGGGATCGTGGGATACGTGGGCCCGCGTGATGCTGCCCCGATCCTCCTCGAGGGTCTGCGGCGCCTGGAGTACCGCGGCTATGACTCGGCCGGCATCGCGGTCCTGACCGCCGAGGGCAACGTCTTCGTCGAGAAGCGCGCCGGCAAGCTCACCAACCTCACCGAGCACCT
>DASUSP010000085.1:0-3010 GCA_036375035.1 Candidatus Limnocylindria bacterium | reverse complement strand
ACCGTGCCGACCATGGTGCTGGCCGCCCGCGGCATCCCGTCGCCGTGGCTGATCGCGGCGGTGGTCTTCGGCGGAACGCTGGCCGCCGGCGGCGCGAACGCGATCAACCAGTTCGTGGACCGAGACATCGACCCGGTGATGCGTCGCACGCGGAACCGGCCACTTCCGCGTCACGCGGTCCGGCCGCGGGATGCCCTCGTCTTCGGCGTGGCGCTCAGCGCGGCGTCCTTCGTCTTCCTGGCGATCGCGGTGAATCTGCTCTCCGCCGTGCTGGCGCTCAGCGCCATCGCCTTCTACGTATTCGTCTACACGCTCTGGCTGAAGCGCTCCAGCCCGCAGAACATCGTCATCGGCGGGGCCGCGGGCAGCGTTCCGGTGCTCGTGGCGTGGGCCGCCGTGACCGGCGAGGTCGGGATCCCGGCCCTGGTCCTGTTCGCCATCATCTTCTACTGGACGCCACCCCACTTCTGGGCGCTGGCCCTCCAGTACCGCACCGACTACGAGATGGCTCGCGTGCCGATGATGCCCGTCGTCCGCGGCGAAGCCGAGACCGCGCGCCAGATCGTGCTCTACACCGCCGGCCTGGTGGCCGTGAGCCTGCTCCTCTTCCCGGCCGCGCGGATGGGGCTCATCTACCTGGTCTCGGCGCTGGTCCTGGGAGCGGCGATCCTGTGGTACGCGCTGCAGGTGCTCCGCAACGTCCGGGACGGACGCGCCGCCATCGGCCTGTTCCGGTTCTCGATCGGCTACCTGACGCTGCTCTTCGCGGCGGTTGGTGCGGACTCGCTCATCCGCCTCCCGGTCGTGTAGCCGGAGTCCTGATCAGCGACGGAGCTCCTGCGCGGGCAGTGGCGCCTCCGCCTGCAGCCGCGCCGCCTCCGCATCCATTCGAGCGTCCAGGCGCGCGGTGCGCCGATCCTCGTGTCGCACCCACGCCGCCACCACGGCGCCCATGGCCGCCAGGAACACGATGTCGCCGCCGACCCACATCAGGATTCCGCCAACCGACTGGTCGGCCAGCGCGGTGGGGCCCCAGGTACGCAGGTTCGACAGGTAGTGCGGGTACAGGACGCTGCTGGCGCTCATCAGGGCGACGCCCAGGAACGAGTTCTGCGGCATTGCCAGGAACAGGTAGAAGAGGCGGACCGGGTATTGAAGCCGCCAGCGGGAGGGATCGGCACCGATGACCGGCCACCAGAAGAGGAGCGCGGCTGCCAGGAAGGTGGCGTGCTGGAAGTAATGCAGGGCGGCGTTCTCCAGGGCCTGGTCGTAGAGCGTGCTGAAGTGCCAGCCCCAGTTGACGCCGGCGAACACGAGCCAGCCCAGCAGGGGGAAGGACAGGACTGCCGCCACGCGGCTGTGCAGGATGGCCAGCAGGCGGTGACGGACCGATGGAGGGGCGACGCGCAGGGCAAGCGTCACCGGCGCCCCCAGCAGGAGCAGGGGCGCCGCGACCAGCTCCAGCAGCATGTGCTGGATCATGTGGACGCTGAAGAGCACGCCCTCGTAGGCCTCGATCGGGGAGTTGAGCGCCAGCACGATGGTCAGCAGGCCGCCCATGAAGCTGAGGGTCCGCCAGCGCGGATGCGGGCTGCGGGTGCTGGCCGCGCCCAGGCGCCCCACGGCCCACAGGTAGGCCCCGGCCGCGAGGGCCACGCTCAGCAGTGGCAGCGGATCGAGGCTCCACGCCAGCAGCACGCCGGGCAGACGGGGCTCGGGAGCCTCGTCGCCGTGGGCCAGCGCCACGGCCGGCAGGGCTGTGGCCAGGAGTGTGCCGGCCAGGACGGCGATGCCGGCCGGACCGAATCGCGCTGCGCGGGTCACGCCGCGCATTGTCGCCGCCCCGCTCGCGACGCGCCAACCGGGACGGAACCTGGCGCGCGGCCGGCGCGTCATGTGCCCATGCCCGTGGCGCGCGAACCGAGGCGACCGCACATTCGAACCGCCCTCCTGGCGGCCGGCCTGGCCCTGGCGCTTGCCGCGTGCACCGCCCCGGGCGCCCGCTCCACCCCGGCTGCCAGCATCCAGCATCCCGGGGGTGACGAGCTGGTCCTGCGCGTGGAGCACCGCGGTGGCTTCGTCCCGGCGGAGTACCACCTGGTGCGTCTGCCGACGTTCACATTGCTGGGCGACGGTCGGGCAGTCGTGAGCGGCGCCATGCCGGCCATCTATCCCGGTCCGCTGCGGCCCTCGCTGCTCGAGCGCCGGCTGACCGAGGCCGGCATGCAGGCCGTCCTGCGCGCCGCACTCGAGAGCGGCCAGCTGGACGCCGACGCCGAATGGCGGGGAGTGGCGCAGTTCGTGGCCGACGCCTCGGACGAGGTCTTCATCCTGAACGCCGATGGTCGCTCGGTCACCGTGAGCGTGTATGCGCTGGGGATCGCCGGCGGCGGTGAATGGGACCTCCCGGCGAAGGAGCGCGCCGCGCACGAGGCCCTGGCCGAGCTCTCGGGGAAGCTGCAGTCGCTCGACACCTGGCTCCCCGCCGACGCCTGGGCGGACGACGAGTGGCGCCCCTTCCGGCCCGATGCCATCCGACTGGTGGTGCGCAACGCGGACGCCGACCAGCCGGGCACCGATGAGCTGCCGTTCCGCAGTGAGCCGTGGCCGGTGCCCGGCGATCCCGCCGCCTTCGGGGCGCCGGCCGAGCTGGACGGATGGCGCTGCGGCGTGGTCAGCGGTCCGGAGGCGGAGGCCTGGTACGCCGCGCTCGAGCAGGCCGACCAGTTGACGCGCTGGATCGGTGGCGGCCACCGCTACCAGGTCTGGGCACGCCCGCTCCTCCCCGACGAGCCCCTGGACTGCGACCCGCTCCTCTGACGCGCGGGCCAGTCGCTCTCCGGACGGTGCCGCGCGGGGGCGTCGACGTGCGCCGCGCGATCGTTACAATAGGCGCCGTGCCGCCGTCAGCCCGCCTGCACGTGCGCGCCCCGCTGACGAGTCGACGCGGGCCTCGACCGAGCCCGTGCCACACCCGTGACCTGAGGAGCCTCGAGACGAGCTGATGGGA
>DASUSP010000084.1:0-4987 GCA_036375035.1 Candidatus Limnocylindria bacterium | reverse complement strand
CTGGTAGTAGCCCTCGATCGGCGTCCGGTACTGCGCCCAGCCGGGTGCCGGCCGGAAGAAGAACATCTGCGGCGCCAGGAACTCGCCGGCGAAGATGTTGCCCTCCGTCAGGCCCACCGTCCGCTCGATGTCGAGCGGTGTCTGGACCTCGCGCTGCAGGACCAGGTCGCCGAAGCCGGGGAAGAAGCGCTCCAGGGTTGCCTGCACCCGGTCGGCCAGCGGCTGGCGCTCGGCGTCCCAGTCGGACTCGCGCAGGTGGTAGGGGGTGTACTGCACGAAGCAGGACAGCACGTGCTTGCCCGGCGGCGCCATGTCCGGGTCGATGGTCGACTGGATGGCGCAGTCGATGTACGGGTCGTCGCTGTACCAGCCGTACTTGGCCGCGTCGAAGGCGCGCTCCAGGTAGTCCAGCGACGGACCGATGTTCATGAAGCCGCGGTAGATGTCCGGCGTTGCGCCCAGGGTCGGGTGCGCCGGCAGCCCATCCAGCGCGAAGTTGACCTTGGAGCTGACCCCCTGGAACTTGATGCGGCGCACGTCGGTGACCAGGTCGTCGGGCATCTCGCGCGGGTCGACCAGCTCCGTGAAGGTGCGCCGCGGGTCGAGGGCGCTGACCACCACGTCGGCCGCAATCTCCGTCCCGTCGGCCAGCGCCACGCCGGTGGCGCGCCCCTCGGCGGTGAGCACCCGTTCCACCGGTGCCTCGAGCCGGATCTCGGCGCCGAACGCCTCCGCCGCACGGGCCAGCACCTGGGTGAAGCCGCCGTTGCCGCCCTTGTGGAAGGCCCACGCCCCGAACTCACCGTCGTGCTCGCCCAGGGAGTGGAAGAGCAGCACCAGCCCGGACCCCTGCGACCGTGGCCCCACCTTCGAGCCGATGATCCCCGACGAGGCGAGGTACCCCTTCAGCAGCTCCGACTCGAAGTAGTCGTCCAGGAAGTCGGCGGCGCTGCCGGTCAGCAGCCGCACCGCGTTGTGCAGCGTTCGCCTGTCGAGCGACCGCAGCCGCGATCCCAGGGCGGCCAGAGCCACCAGCTCCTCGGGATCGTCGCTGAAGATGTCCGGCGGGGCCATGTCCAGCAGCGGCTTGATGGCCTGGCAGACGCGGTCCAGGTCGTGCCCGTACTGCTCGTAGGCATCGGCGTCGTGCGGCGAGTGGCGGATGATTTCGCGCAGGTTCTCGTCGTGGTCGCGGGTGAAGAGCAGGTAGTCGCCATCGGTCCCCGGCGCGAAGCGGGTGGACATCAGCAGCGGCAGGAAGCCGTGCTTCGTCAGCTCCAGCTCGTGGATGATCTGCGGGCGCAGCAGGCTGAGCGCGTAGCTGAAGGTCGTGAAGTGGAAGCCGGGGCGCAGCTCCTCGGTGATCGCCGCGCCGCCCACCAGGTGGCGGCGCTCCAGGATCAGGGTGCGGAGGCCGCCACGGGCCAGGTAGGCGCCGTTGACCAGGCCGTTATGGCCGCCGCCAATCACGATCGCGTCGTATCGGTCCATGCTCCGCTCACGCCGCCTTTCGTTCGGGGTTGTAGAGGGGCAGCCGGGCGACGTGCGCCGCGACCTGCTGGTAGCGATGGTCCACCGTGAACTCCAGGTGGATGCGGGTGCCGGTCCTCGCCAGGTCGGGCCGCACGCGAGCCAGCGCGATGTGCCGCTGCAGGACCGGCGAGTACATGATGCTGGTGGCGTAGCCCACCCGCTGCCGCTCGTCGTCGTAGACCATCCAGTCCTCGTGCACCGGGCGGTGGTCCTTCGGCGGGATGAGACCCGCCGCGGTGTAGACGCGGTCGTAGTCCTGCCAGTCCACCACCAGCCCCACCATGCTCCAGCGCGACGTCTTCTCGGCGATCTCGCGTTCGAGCGCCCGGCGCCCGATGAAGGCGCGGTCGTCATCGGCCAGGCCCTTGAACATCCAGCGCCAGCCCAGCTCCAGCGGGGTGGACCGATGCGCGTCGTTGAAGGCAAACCGGCTCGAGTCGAAGTCCACGCCCAGCAGCATCAGGCCGGCCTCGATGCGCAGCATGTAGAGCGCGCCCATGCCGTAGGGCAGCACGCCGTACCCGTCGGCGGCGTCCCACAGCGCGTCCCAGACGCCGAGCGCGTCGGGCGTCTCGACCCAGATCTCGTAGCCCAGGTCTCCGGTGTAGCCGGTGCGGCTGACGGTCACCGGCCGCCCGGCCACCGTGCCCGCGGTCAGGCCGAAGAACGGCAGCTCCGCGGCCGCCGGAACCAGGCGCGCCACGAGGTCACGGGATCGCGGTCCCTGGACCGCCAGCGCCCCGATCTGGAGGCTCACCTCCTCCACCGTCACGTCCAGGCGCCCCACGCGGTCCGCGAACCAGGCGAAGTTGGGCTCTGCGGCGGTGAGCAGGTATTCGTCGGGGGCGCGGTGCTGGATCACGCCGTCCTCCAGCACGAAGCCGCGCTCGTCGAGCCAGGCGGTGTAGTGGGCGTGGCCAGGCGGGCAGGCGCGGATGTCGCGCGCCAGCATGCCGGCCAGGAACGCCTCCGCATCGGGCCCGGCGATGCGGTGCTTGTAGAGCGGCGAGGTGTCGAACACGCCGGCGGCGTTGCGGACCGCGAAGTACTCGAACTTGTCGCTGGCCTGGTAGCGGGTGGCGGCCAGGTGCCCTGACCAGTGCTGCCACAGGCCGGTCTGGTTCAGCGCGCTGGTGCGCGGGTGGAAGGGCGTGGTCCGGATCATGGGGCGCCGATGAGCATAGCGCCAGGCGCGACCTCAGCCGAGCAGGAAGCGCCAGGTGCCGGCGAGGACGCTGACCGTCACCGCAGCGACGCCCAGCGCCGCCGCCGCGCCCAGCAGCACCACGTCCCGCCGCTCGACGGTCTGTCGCCGCGCCACGCTGCGGCAGGGCAGCGCCCCGAACCCGCGGGCCTCCATGGCGGTCGCCAGCCGCGTGCCGCGCCGGACCGCGGCCACCAGCAGCGCCAGCAGCTGGGCGAAGAAGAGCCGGATCCCGTCGATCGGAGATCGGCGAGCGTCCACGCCGCGGGCCCGCCGCGCCAGGGAGAGGATCTGCCACTCATCGGCCATGATCGGCAGCAGGCGCGCCGCGGCCAGCGCCCCGACGGCGAAGCGCGGCGAAAGGTGCAGCTGCTGCACCAGCGAGTCGGCGAGGTCGGTGGGGTCGGTGGTGACCATGGCCAGCACGCCGGAGTAGGCGATCCCCATCAGCCGCAGGCCCAGCCCGATGCCGGTCAGCAGCGTGTCGCTGCCGATGGTCAGGGGGCCGACGGGGATCGGGTCGCCGCGCTGCTCACCGGCCAGGAAGGTGTTCAGCACGCTCACCGACAGCGCAGCGATGAGCAGCGGCCAGGTGCGTCGCAGCAGGACCCGCAGCGACAGCCCGCTAAGGGCGGTCGCCACCGCCAGGCCGACCAGCACCACGGCGGCGGTCACGCCGTCGGCGGAGAAGAACAGGGCCACCATCAGCAGCAGCGCGGCGCCCAGCTTGGCCGCGGGGTTGGCGCGCGGCAGGAGCGCCTCCGGGTTCGGGCGCAGCGGCGTGAAGAGGGTCATGGCAGCCGGGTCGGGGCCGGGGCGGCCAGGCGCAGCGTGCGGTCGGCGAGCGCCGACGCGAAGTCGCGGTCGTGAGTCACGAAGCAGATGCCGCGCCCGTCGTCTCGGAGGGCCGCCAGCAGCGCAAGGAGCTCCGTGGCGGTTCGCCGATCCTGCCCGAAGGTGGGCTCGTCCAGGACCAGGACCGACGGGGCCAGGGCCAGGGCGGTTGCCACCGACAGGCGCCGCTTCTCCCCGCCGGAGAGTGTGAATGGATTGGCCTCGGCCAGGTGCGACAGATGCAGCCGCTCCAGCAGCTCGTCGGCCCGGGAGCGGGCGGTGGCGCGGTCCAGGCCGCTGCGCATGGGTCCCAGCATCAGCTCGTCGCGGGCGGTGCGCGTCAGGAACTGGTGCTCCGGGTCCTGGAAAACGGTCCCCACGTGGCGGGCCAGCTCTGCCGCCGGCCACCGCCAGATCTCCTCGTGGCCGCGCCCGCGGGCGAGGGCCTCGCCCGCCACGACCGCGCCGGCGCTCGGACGCAGCAGCCCGGCCAGCAGCAGGGCAAGGGTCGACTTGCCGCTGCCGTTTGGCCCGATCACCGCCAGCGCCTCGGCGCTCCGAAGCTGGACGTCGGTGCGCGCCAGCGCCGGCGCGGCGGCGCCGGGATAGGTGTAGGTGGCCTGCTCGGCCAGGAGAAGGGTCTCCGCCGCGGGGCGGACCCGCTCGGGCGGGGCCGGGAGGCGGCGGTCCGGGACCCAGACGCCGGCCTCGGCGAGGCGGTCGCCGTGCTCGGCGAAGACCTGGCGCGGTCGGCCGTCGGCGACCACGCCGCCTCCGGCCTCAATCACCACCGCCCGGTCGACCAGCGGCAGCGCGTCGGATACGCGATGCTCGACCAGGACCAGCGTCAGGCCCAGCCGCTCCAGGACGCTGGCCAGCACCTCGCGGATGGCGGCCGCCCCGTCCGGGTCCAGGTTGGCGGTGGGCTCGTCGAGCAGTAGCAGCCCGGGCCGCATGGCCAGCACCCCGGCCAGCGCCAGGCGCTGCTGCTCGCCCCCCGAGAGCGCGTCGGTCGGCCGCTCGGGGCCGTACAGGAAGCCGACCGCCTCCAGCGCGGCGTGAACCCGCGGCCAGATCGCCTCCGGGTCGAGGCATCGGTTCTCGAGGCCGAAGGCGACGTCGTCGCCGGCCCGGGCCATGGCGATCTGCGACTCCGGGTCCTGGAAGAGCATCCCGCTCCGCTCGCGAGCCTGTGCCGCCGGACGCCCGTCGACCAGCAGCTCGCCCGCCGATTCGCCGCCACCCGACGGGTCGAGCAGGCCGGCCATCGCCAGCAGCAGCGTCGACTTGCCCGAGCCCGACGGGCCGAGGAGCAGGACCCGCTCGCCAGCCTCGATGCGCAGGTCCAGACCGCGCACCGCCCAAGCGCGGCGCCCGGCGTGCCGCCATCCCCAGCCGCGGGCCTCGACCGCGGCC
>DASUSP010000083.1:0-5013 GCA_036375035.1 Candidatus Limnocylindria bacterium | reverse complement strand
CGGGCGGAGCGCTCCCGTGCGCAGTTCGGCCGCTGTGCGACCTCTCGCGGGGCAGGGGCTCCCGCGGAGTGATCAGATCACCTGAACTCTAGGCCGGCGCGGCTTACCGGCGGCTTAGACGGGGCTTACCCTGGTCTCGCCGACTGTCCCGAATCAAGCTCCTCCAGCCGGCTGGTCAGCAGGCGGTCCAGCTCGTCCGGGTAGGAGAGGCCGCGTTGCGCGGCGACCTCTCTCGCCAGCCGGCGATAAAGGGCAACAACGTCCCAAGCAGCGCGCCAAAGCTCGTCGACCTGCGGCCCGACCATCGTCGAGCGAAGATCGCTGAGGACGTCCTCGGGGACAAGTTCCTCCGCCTTCCAGTAGCCCTCCGGATCGGCTCCTGGCTCGGCGGCAAGGCGCGCCAGGTTCAGGCAGTAACGTCGCAGGTCGTCGAGCTGCCCGTACGCCCACGTCAGCTGGCCGCGCCCGAGCGCTGTCATGAAGTGCGACAGGTCGTGCCAGAACCACTGGATCTGGCGGCGCGCCGCCTCCGCGTCGTCCTCTGCTGAATGCAGAGTCGACCCCGGCGCGATATCCAGGTCCACCACTCCGTGCTTATCGAGCAGCACGCGCGACGGCCCGGTCATCGCCAGATCGCCGGCCCGGCTGATGGTCAGCTCCACGTCCGCTCCATCGGCATATATGACGAACACGATGCCGGCGACGTCGAAGTCCTCCAACAGCAGCGGGCGTCCAAGCGTGGCGATGAAGGAATCCCGATCCGCGACAAAGCCGTCGTAGGCCTCATCCTCCACGACAACCACGAGGTCCAGGTCGGAGTGCTCGTCGGATGTCTCGGCTGCCCGCGAGCCGAGCAGGAGGGCGGCCAGGACTCGCCCATCAGCCTCGCAGGCCCGAACGAAGCGATCCAGGAAGGGACCGTAGTCGTGCGGCGGCATCTCCATCAGATGATGGGGATGCCGGTCAACTGGGCCCGATGCGCTGCCCTGCATTGGGCCGTCCGGCAGGGCTGAAAGCAGCGCATCGGCTCTGCCACGGTGCCCGCCCGCTGCGCAAACGTATCGCCGGGCAGACCACGTTCCACGAGATGAGGGTTGCATCAATGACTGTCGAGACGCCCGTCAACATCCCGCACAGCGCCGAGCCCGGGCCGGAGATCACCGCGCTGGCGCCCTTCTACCGAGACTGGAGCTGGACCGGGACCATCGAGGCCAACGGCATGGGGCCGGGCTCGCCGGAGATGAGCGGCGTCGGCCGCGCCACATGCCGGCTCATCCAGGACGGCCTGTGGTGGGCCTGCGACTTCGAGCAGGAGCAGCGCCTGGCCGACGGCACCTACGTCCTGACCTGGAAGCTGCACTGGGTGGCCGGTTGGGACCGGGTGGCCGGGGAGTATCGGGCCACCAGCGCCGACAACAACGGGCCGACGCTGGCCATGTTCCGCGGTCGGCTCGAGGACGACCGGCTGATCTACGAGAGCATCGCCGAGACCCTGCCGCGGATTCGGCTGACCTGGATCCTGGACGACGAGTCGCACGCTCGGTGGCGCAACGAGTACACGCTCGACGGCGTGAGCTGGACGCTGGTCGAGGAGTACCGCATGGAGGCGGACGGAGCGCCGGAAGCGGACGAGGAGTAGTCCCGCGGCTCAGCCGCAACTGTCTACCCCATGCTGGCAATCTGGATCAGGTTTCCGCAGGTGTCGTCCAGCACCGCGGTGGTCACCGGACCCACCTGCAGCGGCTCCTGCGTGAAACGCACGCCCAGCCCGCTGAGCCGATCGAACTCGGCGCGAGCGTCATCCACCGCGAACGACGTGAACGGGATGCCGTCGGCGACCAGCGCCTCCTTGAACGGCTTCGCCGCCGGGTGGTTGTCCGGCTCCAGCAGGAGCTCCGGCCCGTCGGGCGCATCGGGCGAGACGACGGTGAGCCACCGGAACTCGCCTGCGGGCATGTCGTTCTTCTTCACGAAGCCAAGCACATCGGTGTAGAACGCCAGGGCCTTCGCCTGGTCGTCCACGAACACGCTGGCGAGATTGATCCTCATCGGTCCTCCTTGGACGGTGGCGTGGGCCACCGCTGGGTGATGGCGCGCAGCGGCGCCGTGTCGAGGTAATGGAACTTGTAGCGGCCGTCGCGGCGCGTGGTGACGAGGCCGGCCGCCTCCAGCACGTCCAGGTGCTGGCTGATCGCCTGCCGGCTGGAGCCGATCCCGTACTTCCCGATCAGCCGGGTGCACAGCTCGAACAGGGTCTGGCCGTCTCGATCGGACAGCTCGTCCAGGATGTAGCGCCGGGTCTCGTCGGCGAGTGCCTTGAAGACGTCACTCACCACGCCACAATAGGCAAGTGCGGACTTGCCTGTCAAGGAGCTGGGCCGCAGTCCATCCGCAGGACGGCAGGACTAGGCTGTGGCCATGCTGCGACTGTTGGCCTACATCGGGAAGCTGGTCGGCACGGCCGTGGTTGGGCCCGGAGCCGTGGTCCTGGGCGACCCCGGCCTGGACGCAATGCCGACTCCCACCACGGCCGGGCAGCGCCTCGCCTACCGGCTGGCCGCGGTGGGGCTACCGGTGCTCCTGGTGCTGGCGCTCGTCGGGCTTGCGTGGCCGATCCTGGCGCTGGTCGCCTTCGGCCTGTGCGTCATGATCATCGTGTCGCGCCACCGCGCGGGCCACGGCTGACGGCGCTAATTCCGGCCCCTCGACCAGTACACGTCCATTCCGAACAGCTGGTCGGTGGCCGGCAGGTATTCCATGGCGAACTGGCCGGCCTCGAAGTCGAAGCCGATGTCGCCGCAGCGCGCCGTGCGCCAGGTCGCGGTCAGCACGTCACCATCCACCGCTCCGATGGCGGTCCCGTGGAACAGCAGGGACGAAGCCTCGCTGTCGATGCAGATGGTGCCGACGTGGTCGACCAGCCCGACCCGGTGGAGATCGCTCGCACCGCCACCGATGGTCATGGTCATGGCGCTGCCGTCCACGTCGGTCGCCGACCATGAGCCGATGAACGGGCTGGCCGTGGCGCTCGCGGGCGAGGCTGCCAGGAGTGGCAGCAGCAGGGCCGCTGCCAGGATCAGCCGTCGGATCATGAGTGTGCCTCCGTTCTCGTGGTGAAGGACGAGAGCCCTCCGGAGCGGCAACCTTGGACCCGTGGGACTGCGTAGGGACTGCGGCATATGGCACGCAGCCTGCGATGCCCCTCGTCAGTTCGGAACCACGCGGTCCGTCCGGCGGGCGCCAGTCGCCCGGAAAGCCCTGCAGGGCCGGGCGGGCGCATCTAACGGACTGCGCGCGAGAGGGTCGGACCGTCACTGGTCCGGCCCTCTCCTCTCGCGGTCGGCGTTCGGGGCATGATGGTCCGAAGATGAGCAAGACCGTCGTACTGGTCGGCGCGCTGGACACCAAGGGCGCGGAGTTCGCCCATGTCAAGCGGCTGATCGAGAACCGCGGCCTCGAGACCCTGGTCATCGACTTCGGGGTCATGGGTCCGCCCGTCTTTGAGCCCGATATCTCCCGCGACGAGGTCATGGCCGCAGCCGGCGGCGACCCGGTACGGCTGGCCACCGGCCGGCACAAGGACGAGGCCATGCGAAGCATGGGGGCCGGCCTGGCAGTGGTCGTCCGGCGGCTGTACGGCGAGGGCCGGCTGGGCGGGATCCTTGGCATGGGTGGCAGCAGCGGCACGTCCATCGCCACGGCGGCCATGCGGGCGCTGCCGGTCGGGGTGCCGAAGCTGATGGTCTCCACAATCGTAGGTGGCGACGTTTCCGCCTTCGCCGGGACGCGCGACATCACCTTCATGCCCTCGATCGTGGACATCGCCGGGCTGAACCGCATCAGCCGCCGCATCTTCGCCAACGCCGCGGGCGCCATCGCCGGCATGGTCCTGGCCGATGCCCCCGCAGAGGCCGACCCGCGCCCGCTGGTGGTGGCGTCCATGTTCGGCAACACCACGCCGGCCGTGGACCGCGCCCGCGAGGCGCTTGAGGCGGCGGGCTACGAGGCGGTGATCTTCCACGCGGTGGGAAGCGGGGGCCGCGCCATGGAGGCGCTCATCGCCGATGGCTTCGTCACCGCCGCGCTGGACATCACGACCACCGAGCTGGCGGACGAGGTGTGCGGCGGGGTGATGAGCGCCGGCCCGGAACGCGGTTTGGCCGCCTCACGGGCCGGCATTCCCGCGGTGCTGGTGCCCGGTTGCGTCGACATGGCCAATTTCGGGGCGCCAGAGACCATCCCGGAGAAGTACGCCAGGCGCACCTTCTACCGATGGAACCCGGACACCACCCTGATGCGCACGACCGCGGACGAGAACCGCCGCATCGGGGAGATGCTGGCGGCCGCGGCCAACGCGGCCACCGGGCCGGCGGCGATTCTGCTGCCCCTGCGAGGCCTCTCCATGCTCGACGCCGAGGGGCGCGAGTTCTGGGATCCAGCCGCGGACCGCGCCTGCTTCGACGCGATCCGGGCGACGGTTCGCGCCGACGAGCCGGTCATCGAGGTCGACGCCCACATCAACGATCCGGCCTTCGCGGACCGGGCCGTGGAGGAGCTGCTGCGGATGCTCAGGCGCTGACCGCGGTCAGCGCCCCTTGCGCTCTCCGGGCAGGCTGGTCCAGCGAGCGGGTCGGTTCCCGATCGAGGATCCCGGCGTGCCACCCCGCCGCGGCCACTGGCGGCGCGGGCCGCCGGAGCGCGGCTGGCTGAACGACCCGGCGTGGGCCGCCTGGCGGCGCGGCGCGTGACGACCTCCGCCGCGCGGCGCTCCCCCGCCGGAGCGGAGCCGGATCGGCTCGGCGCGGATGGATCGGTCCGGCTCGAAACCGGGTACCACGGCGGTGGGAATGGGGGCACCCAGCAGCCGCTCGATGTCGCGCAGCAGCGGCCCCTCGTCGACGCACACCAGCGAGATGGCGTCGCCCTCCATGCCCGCACGGCCGGTGCGGCCGATGCGGTGGACGTAGTCGGACGGCACCATCGGCAGCTCGTAGTTGACAACGTGCGGCAGCT
>DASUSP010000082.1:0-3305 GCA_036375035.1 Candidatus Limnocylindria bacterium | reverse complement strand
AGGATGTTCGACTGCTTGTCGCCCTCGGCCACGTTGATGGTCGCCTGCCGCGTGCCCTCCGACTCGGTGATATTGGCGCGCCGGTTGCGCTCGGCGCTCATCTGGCGGTTCATGGCGTCCTGGATGTCGCGCGGCGGCACGATCTCGCGGATCTCGACGCTGGTGATCTTGACGCCCCAGCGGTGCGTGACTTCGTCCAGCTTGGTGCGCAGGATGTTGTTGATCTCCTCGCGCTTGGCCAGCACGTCGTCGAGCGGGATGTCGCCGATCACCGCGCGCAGCGTGGTGGCGGCAAGCGCCTGCGAGGCGCCCGAGAAGCTGGTCACCGCGGTCACCGACTGCTCGGGATCGAAGACCTTGGAGTAGACCAGGAAGTCGATGCTGATCGGCGCGTTGTCCTTGGTGATGCAGGTCTGCGGCGGCAGCTCGATGAAGAACTCGCGCAGGTCCACCTTCACCGGCTGCTGGATGATCGGCACCAGCAGCACCAGCCCGGGCCCGGCCGACCCGTTGGTCACGCGTCCCAGGGTGAAGATCACCAGCCGCTCGTACTGGCGCACGATGTGGACCGTGCTCCAGATCAGGAAGAGCAGGATCGCGATGGCGGCGACCAGGATCGCCAGCGTTACGGGATCGTCCATGAGTCGGAACTCCCTCCGTTATCGGCCCGTCGCGAGCAGTCTACCCCGCCCAAGCTTCGGGGCCGATGTGCCATCCGGCTGGTAACGATCGGGGGAGCCGCCGTGTTTGAATCCCACGCAACCAAACACGAAGCAAGCCCTTCCCGAGGTGCCCCGTATGCACCAGATGAACAGGACTGGCATCCAAGGCGCCCAATCCGCCCTTGTTTCGCATTTGAGTGCGCCACGCGCAGATTGCCGGCGAGCTCCCTACCGCCGGCAGTGGTCACCGGGCGAAGACCACCTTTAGGGCGCCACTTCGCCGTCGGTCCAGCGCGGTGGCCATCGCTCGCCGCCACTCCTCCAGCCGGAACCGATGCGTCACGAGCTCGCCCAGCGGCAGCTCCGGGTGGTCGACCAGGAGGCGCATGGCGGCGTCCATGGTGTGCGGCGATCCGGGGAGCCCGCCCTCGCGCCCGTACACGTAGCTGCCCTCGATCCGCAGCTCGCGCGTCCACGACAGGGTCCAGTCCAGTGCGCCGATGATGGCTGGCCCGCCCACGATCGCCACACGGGCGCGCGGCCCGGCCACGCGGATGGCCGCATCCAGGCTGCCGCGACTGCCGACGCAGTCGTAGACCTGCTCGAATCCGCCGGTCAGCACATCCTCGCCCACCAGGGTCCGATGCCGTCGCGCGCCCGCGCGCTCCACCGCGGCTTCCAGGGGTTCATCGGCCACGGTGCCGCCAAAGCGCTCTGCCATCCGACGCTGCGCCGGGTGGCGCGCCACGATCGTGACCTCGACCTCCGGGGCGGCCAGGCGCAACGCCGCCAACGCGCACAGCCCCAGCGTCCCGCCACCCATGACCAGCACCCGGTCGCCGCTGCGCGGCGGCTCGGCCAGCACCGCGTGGAGCGCCACGCTGAACGGCTCAACCATCGCGGCCGCCTCGTCGGTGAGGGCTTCGGGGACCGGGTGCAGCTGGCTGGTGTGGGCCACCATCTCCTCGGCCCAGCCGCCGGGGAGATCGCGGCAGTAGCCGAGCATCGGCGCCGGGGCGAAGGCTCCGTCGGCGGTCCGCAGGCAGAGGCCCGGCCACCCCTCCGCGCACCAGCGGCACGGCTCGAGGCCGCGCGTCACGCAGCCCAGCAGCGGATCCACGACGACACGCTGCCCCGTCTCCTCGACCACGGCCAACACCTCGTGGCCCAGCACCGCGGGGAACGAGGCGAACGGCGACATCGCTGCGCTGGCCTTCCCGGTCAGGAGGGCGAGATCGGTCCCGCACAGACCGGACAGGATCGGTCGCAGCCGAACCCAGTCCGGCCCGGGGAGGGCCGGCGCGGGGAATCGGTCCAGGCCCAGCCAGGGCATCCATCCGCCCGTGATCCGTGGCAGGCGCGAGCCGAAGGCACGCAGCGTCCGGTAGTTGAGGGCGGAAGCGGCGAAGCGCTGGCGGATGCCGCGGAAGGTGCGCTCGGGCATCGGGCGCCGAGTCAGCTCATCGGGACGCGGCGAACGAGGCGCGGACCGACGCGCTCCAGGATCTCGTCCAGGCTGGTGCCGGTGATGGTGACGCCGTGGTTCTTCATGCCGATCACGGCGTGGGCGGGGTCCGGCACCTCGCGCAGCAGCCCGGCCACCTCCAGCGCCAGCTCCTCGGTCCCGCAGGGGTAGACCGTCTCGGTCGAGGGCACGCCGGTCATCCAGCCGTGGACGTGCAGGATGCCGCCGACCTCCGGGTGCTCGCGATAGATGGTCAGGTGTTCGATGGCGTCCACCGACACGCGTCGCGGCTGAACGTGCGGCGGCACGCTGAGGCGGATGGTTCCGCGCTCGGGATCGTAGCCGGTGACCAGCAGGATCTCGGTGCCGACCTCGCGCAGGTGGCTCTTGTCGACGCCGCTGGCGCTCATCCAGAACACGTCGCCTTCGTGGCGCGCACTCGCGTTGCCGTACGAAAGCCCACCGATCCCGAACAGGCGCTTGACGTGGCGCAGGTCCTCGGGGGAGAGCAGCTCGTCAATCGGCCACGGGGCGGGCAACAGGTCCAGGTCGGCCATGCGCAGCCCGGCGCGGTAGATGGACTCGGTGTGCACGTCCCCCTTCCACAGCTCCTCGGGGAGGTCTGGCACGAACTCGTTCTCGATCACCAGCCGCGACTCGGCCAGCGGGACCAGGCGGTCGACCACCTGGCGGAAGAAGTCCTCCTCGTTGCCCACGTGGGCGAAGCGGTGGAATCCCTGCTCCATGGTGATGAAGTGCGCGTCGGGCACGCCGCCGTCGGCGACCATCGGGATGAACACGTTCGAGAGCGAGCGCACCAGCAGGGAGTAGCCGGCCTGGAGCATGTCGGCCGGCGGCTCGCCGAGATCGGCCAGGCCGACCACGAAGATGTCGCGCGACCGTCGCCGGAACGACGTCGGCGCGGCCGGGTCGATGGCGTTGAGGATGACCCGCGCGTCCTCCGGCAGGTGGTGCGCGTCCCGGCCCTGCAGGCGGTGGACGGGATGGCCGCGGCGCTCCAGGTGCTCGGCGACGCCGTCCAGGAACCAGCTGACCAGCGGGCTGTTGGGCTCGCCCACGATCGCCACCCCGCTCGGGCCGGACCGCGCCAGCGGCTCCAGGGCGGTGGGCTCTGCGACCGCCTCGGCCGGGTGCAGCTGTTCCGCGGGACGGCTCAT
>DASUSP010000081.1:0-5710 GCA_036375035.1 Candidatus Limnocylindria bacterium | reverse complement strand
GGTGACAGGCTCGGTGACCGGCACCAGGCCCTCGGCGATCAGCACGGTGGCGGTGCAGATCGTGTTCGAGCCGGACATGGCCGGGTACTCGGCCTGCTCCATGATCACGTAGCCGGCATCGGCCCCCGGCAGGGTGGGCGGCAGGATGACGTTCGCGCAGGTCGCCGGGTAGCCGCGGGGCTCGCGCAGCAGCAGGCGCCGCAGCCGATCGCCGCGATGCCAGAGGTGATCGCGCTTCTCGAGCATGGTGGCGCCCGGGACGTCGGACACGCCGCCGATCACCACGCGCCCCGGCTCTCCGCCGGCGTGCGCGTCGACCACGCGGACGATGGGGTCCAGCCGCATGGCGGCATGGTGCCACGCGACCGCGGTCAGGTCCCCGGCTTGAAGACCATCAGGGCGACGATCACTGCGAAGCTGACGAGCTCCAGGCGCGAGACGACGAACAGCCGCCGAACCAGGCCGCGGGCAGCCACGGATCCCGGCCCTTCGCTCTCGAACAGCTCGGCCACTCGCTTGGAGCGCGGGCCGAGGTACGCCGCTCCAGCCACCGCCGACAGGATCCACAGCCCGACCGAGATGGCGATCCACGCGTGCCCGAAGCTCCACGCCTGCAGGGTCATCGCGGCCCCCGCCAGGAACAGCACCAGGGCTGCCGGCAGAAACACGCGCGATCCGATGAACTCCATGCTGCGGCCGAGCCGTGGCAGCTCCATCGGGTCGTCGGAGCGGGTGACCCGCATGGCCAGCACCTGCAGGGAGAATGCGCCCCCAACCCAGATCACCGCGCACACGACGTGCACGTACAGCAGCAGCTCGTACATGCGTCGACGGTATCCCCGCCGCGCCAGAGGCAGGCGTCCCGGGATTCGGTTCCCGCGCGGCCGGGACCGGCGCCCCTTGGTCGCCGGACGGCGGGTCCCGACCATGCGGCCATGTGGAGGTCCGTCGAGGTCAACGCCCGCATCGACCAGCCCGTGGACCGGGTCTTCGCCTACCTGGCCGATCCGATGCGCTGGCACGAGTTCGCGCCGGCGGTCGTCATGCGACGGCCAATCGGCGCTGGACCGGTCCGGGTGGGCAGTCGCTGGGAGGCGGCCGACCGCATCGGGCCGTTCAGCTTCCGCTTCGTCGACGAGCTGGCCGAGCTGGAGCCGAACCGCCGCGTGGTCTGGCTGTCGTCCGCCCCCTGGAACGCCCGGACGGAGTACGACTGCCACCCCGATGCCAGCGGCACCCGCATCCGCGCCAGTTACGAGGGCGACATGGCCGGCTGGCTGCGCCTGCTGGGAGCCGTCCCTCCGCCGGTGATGGGCTGGATCCTTGGCCAGGACTTCAAGCGGCTCGGTCGCCTGCTCGCCGCCCAGGCGAGGGCGAGCGCGGCGTCTATCCCGGAGCCAGCCGTCCTGCCGGGCCTGCAGGAGGACATGCAGTAGGATCGGTGGCCAGTACCTGAGGAAGTCCCTGGTGGCAACCCTCCTGCGCGCACGGGCCGATGCCCACGAGCTGCTGGACGGTGACCGGCTCGACCCCCGCGAGCTGGCGATCAACCTGCGCGAGATGGCCATGCTGAACCGGCTGCCCGGCGGGGTCGGCAGCAGCGTGGCGTCGGTCAAGCGGCTGCTGGACTCCGGGAGCGAGCCCTCGGTCGTGGACGTGGGCGCAGGCTCGGGCGACTTCGCCGCCAGGCTCCGGCGCGAGATCGCCGCGTCAGTGCAGCTGGTCGACATCCGGCCCGAGATCCTGGGCATCGCCCGCCGTAACCTGGCCGGTACCGATGGCGTGACCTTTCTCCACGCCGATGCGCGCGCGCTGCCGCTCCCCGATGCCTCGGTGGACGTGGCACACGCCTCCCTGCTGCTGCACCACCTGGATCCGGCGGATGCCGCCATCGCGCTGCGCGAGATGCGTCGCGTGGCGCGGCGCGGGGTGGTGGTCAACGACCTGCGGCGCGGCCAGCTGGCCTTCGCCGCGACGGCGGTGACCGTGCTGGCGCTGGCCCGCGGGCGGTGGACGCGGCACGACGGCGTCCTCTCGGCGCGCCGAGCCTACACGCTCGAGGAGCTCGACGCGCTGGCGGCCGATGCCGGCCTCGCGCTCGTCACGCGGCGCGGCGCGGCGTGGCCGCGCGTGACCTCGGTGTACCGATGACGGCGTTGCGCTGCGCGGTGCTGGTGGTCGGCGCCGGACCGGCCGGCTCGGCGGCGGCCGCCGGCCTGGCGCGTGCCGGGCTCGACGTGTTTCTGGTGGAGGCGCGGTCCCACCCCCGGCCCAAGGCCTGCGCCGAGTACGCCAGCCCCAGGATCGCCGAGGAGCTGCGGCGGGTCGGACTGGCGGAGGCGGCCTGGCAGCCTGCGGCGCGGCCGCTGAACGGGATGCGCGTGATCCGGGACGGAGTGGCGGCCCAGGTGGGCTACCGGGACCGGAGCGGTGCGCGCAACGCCTGGGGCGTGGAGCGCACGGCGCTCGACGCCGCGCTGGCCGCCCATGCGCAGGACTCCGGAGCTCGGCTGATGGAGCGAACCGTGCTGACCGACATCGAGCGGCGAGACGGCCGGCCTGTCGGAGCCAGGCTGCGACGGCGGGATGGCACGCTCGGCGTGCGCTTCGACTGGCTGATCGGGGCCGATGGTGCCCGCTCCCGTGTGGCCTCCCGCCTGGGCGTGGTACGCGCCGCCTTTCCCCGCCGCCTCGGGCTTGTGGCGCACTACCAGGGCGTGCCCGGCCTGGACGACCACGGGGAGATGCACGTGGGGCCGGGCTGGTACGTCGGGTTGGCGCCCCTCGCGGGGGATCGGCTGAACGTGGGCATGGCCCTGCCGCTAGACGGCGCCGCGGGCTCGGCGGAGGCGCGTTTCGAGGCGGCGATCGCCGGCATCCCGGCCGTGGCTCGGCAGCTGCGCGGTCGCAGGCGCCTCACGCCGATCCGTGGCGCGTCGCCGATCGGCAGCCGCGTGTCCACGGCCGCGGGGCCGGGCTGGATGCTTGTCGGCGACGCTGCGGGCTTCATCGATCCGTTCACCGGCGAAGGGATCTACCGCGCGCTACGCTCCGCGCGGGCTGCCGTCGAGGCACTGGCCGCCGGGGAGCGTGGCGCGGACGAACGCTACCTGGCGGCGCGCCGCCGCGCGTTCGCCGCCAAGGACGCACTGACCTGGGTGGTCCAGGGCACGCTGGCCGCCGGGCCGCTGATGGGATACGCGCTGCGCCGCCTGGCCACTCGGCCGGCGCTGGCGGAGGAGCTGGGGTCGGCGCTTGGGGATTGCCGGCCCGCCACTGACGTCCTCTCGCCGGCGTACCTGGCCAGGGTCCTGCGGCCGTGAAAAGCGCCATGCGCATCCGCATCCGGGCGCCGTACCGCCGCATCTTCGAGCTGGCCGCCGACGTCGAGCGCTGGCCGCAGCGACTGGAGCACTACCGCTACGTCCGCCGACTGCCCGCCGAACCGGGGGAGTCCGGGGAGCGCCACTTCGCCATGGGCGCCCGGCGCGGGCCGATCCCCGTGCGCTGGTCCGCCCTGCAGCGGCCGATGGAGGATCGGCGCCGGATCGAGTTCACCCACACCGGCGGCGTCACCCGTGGCATGGCGGTGGCCTGGAAGTTCGAGCCGGCGGGTCCCGATGCGTGGGACGTGAGCATCCACCACGACCTGGCGCTGCGCTGGCCGCTGATCGGGGAGCTGGTGGCGCGCCACGTCATCGGCCCACACTTCATCGACGCCATCGCCGGTCGCACGCTGCGCCGTGTCCGGGAGCTGGCTGAGGTCGAGCCATGAGGCGGCGGGTGGCCGTAACGGGGATCGGCGCCGTCACGCCGGTCGGCCACGGCGCGTCGGGGCTGTGGCAGGGCGTCATGGCCGGCCGGTCCGCGGTGCGGACCATCGATCGCTTCGACGCCACGCCGTTCCCGTCGCGGGTCGCGGCCCAGGTCGACGACTTCGATGCCCGGGACCACCTGGACGCGCGGCGCGCCCGCCGGCTCGACCGCTTCAGCCAGCTCTCCGTGGCGGCGGCACGCATGGCCGCGCAGCACGCCGGCTGGGACGGCGCGGCCGCGCCGGAGCGGACCGGCACCTGGATCGGCTCGGCGCTGGGCGGCGTCGCCTTCGGGGAGGAGCAGCACACCGCCTACGTGGCCGGCGGCGTCCGAGCCGTATCGCCCACGCTGGCCACCGCGGTCTTCGGGGGCGCCGGGGCGGCAAACGTGGCCATCGACCTGGGCATCCGGGGACCGGCGGTGGGGAACGCCAATTCGTGCGCCTCCGGCGCCATGGCCATCGGGCAGGCGTACGCTGCGATCCGCGACGGCGTGGTGGACGCGGCCCTGGCCGGCGGCGCCGAGGCGCCGCTGGCACCGCTCACCTTCGGGGCCTTCGCCATGATCCGGGTCCTCTCGACTCGCAACGAGGACCCGGCCAGCGCCTCTCGGCCCTTCGACGCGGATCGCGACGGCTTCGTGATGGGCGAGGGCGCCGCCGTGCTGGCCCTGGAGGCATGGGATTCGGCCATTGCCCGGGAGGCCGAGGTGCTGGGCGAGGTAGTCGGCTTCGGCGCGTCCACCGACGCGCACCATCTCACCGCGCCCCTCCCATCGGGCGAGGCGGCGGCGAGGGCCGTCACGACCGCCCTGGCCGATGCCGGCCTGGAGCCGGCGCAGATCGGCTACGTGAACGCGCACGCTTCCTCGACGCCGCTCAACGAGATCGCCGAGTCGCGGGCCCTGCGCCTGGCGCTGGGGGCGCACGCTGACCGCGTTCCTGTCTCGGGCACCAAGGGGCTCTATGGCCACGCCCTGGGAGCATCGGGGGCGATCGAGGCGGCCATCACCGTGATGGCCCTCTGCAACGCGACGCTGCCGGGCACCTGCAACCTGCGAACGCCGGATCCCCAGGTCCGGCTGAACGTCCTGCGCGAGCCGCTGGATGCGCGTCCCGCCGCCGCCCTCTCCACCTCGTTCGGCTTCGGCGGCATGAACGCGGCCCTGGTCTTCCGGGCGACCTGACCCGCGGTAGCATCGGGGCGTGTCGGAGCTGACCCGGATCCTGGACGCCGTCGAGGAGTGCGCCGCCCGCGGCGAGGCGATGGCGCTGGCCACCATCGTGGCCACGCGCGGCTCCACGTACCGTCGGGCGGGAGCGCGCCTGCTGGTTCCGGCCGAGGGCGACCCGATCGGCAACATCTCCGGCGGCTGCCTGGAGGGCGACGTGGCCCGCATCGGGCGGGAGGTCACCGCCGAGGGCCGGGCCCGCACGGTGAGCTTCGACCTGACCGCCGAGGACGACGCGGTATGGGGCTACGGACTGGGCTGCAACGGCTCGTTCGAGCTGTACGTTGAGCCCACCGACGGTGCCGTGGAGGCCGCCCGGGCACTGCGTGCCGCCCTGGCCGGCGAGCCCACCGTGCTGTCCACGGTCATCGAAGGCGCACGCATCGGCACCCGCTGGTCCGGGACCGATGGCGCCGCTGCCGCGGCGCTGCGGGACGGCACCCCGCGGGTGGCGGAGGAGGAGGGCGAGCGGGTCTTCCACGAGCCGATGCTGCCGCCGCCGCGGCTGGTCGTCTGCGCCGCGGGGCACGACGCCATTCCCCTGGTGCGGCAGGCCGCCGAGCTGGACTGGCGCGTGACCGTCGCCGACGTGCGGCGCCGGCTGCTGAACCGCGAGCGCTTCCCTGGCGCCACCGACTTCGTCGACGCCGACCCGGAGCGTGCG
>DASUSP010000080.1:0-7135 GCA_036375035.1 Candidatus Limnocylindria bacterium | reverse complement strand
TGCCGGCCAGCTTGTACTCCAGCACGCTGGCCTGGAAGCGCTTGCCCTCGCACTCCTCGCAGGTGGTGGCGACGGTGTCCATGATCCCCAGGTCGGTGTAGATGACGCCGTTGCCGTTGCAGGCCGGGCAGGCGCCCGCGGAGTTCGCGCTGAACAGCGCGGGCTTGACCTTGTTCGCTTTGGCGAAGGCCGTTCGAATCGGGTCCAGCAGGCCGGTGTACGTCGCGGGGTTGCTGCGCCGAGAGCCGCGGATCGGCGCCTGGTCGATCGAGACGACCCCCGCATCGGGTGGCATCGAGCCATGGACCAGCGAGCTCTTGCCCGATCCCGCCACCCCGGTCACCACGCACAGCACGCCGAGCGGGATGTCCACGTTCACGTCCTGCAGGTTGTTCACGGTCGCGCTCCGGATCTCGAGGGTGTCGGCCGGCGTGCGGGTGTCCGATTTGAGTGCGGCACGGTACCCCAGGTGGCGCCCGGTGAGCGTGTCGCTGGCGCGCAGGCCCTCAAGGGTGCCCTCGAAGCAGACGCTGCCGCCGTCGTCGCCCGCCCCGGGACCGAGGTCGACGACGTGATCGGCGATCGAGATGACGTCCGGCTTGTGCTCGACCACCAGCACGGTGTTGCCCTTGTCCCGCAATCGCATGAGCAGGTCGTTCATGCGCCGGATGTCGTGGGGATGGAGCCCTATGGTCGGCTCGTCGAAGACATAGGTGACGTCGGTGAGCGCCGAACCCAGGTGACGGATCATCTTGGTGCGCTGCGCCTCGCCGCCGGACAGCGTCCCCGAGGGTCGGTCGAGGGAGAGATACCCCAGGCCCACCTCCACGAAGGAGTCCAGGGTCTGCTGCAGCGACGTGAGCAGCGGCGCCACCGAGGGCTCGTCCAGCCCGCGGATCCATTGGGCCAGGTCGCTGATCTGCATCGCGCAGGCGTCGGCGATGCTGACCCCCCTGATCTTCGACGAGCGCGCCGCTGGGGTGAGCCGAGTGCCGTCGCACTCCGGGCAGGGCCGGAAGGTGGCGACGCGCTCGACGAAGGCCCGGATGTGCGGCTGCAGCGTGTCGACGTCCTTCGAGAGGAATGACTTCTGGACCTTTCCGACCAGCCCCTCGTAGGTGAGGTTGATGCCCTCCAGCTTGACCTTCATCGGCTTCTGGTGGAGGAAGAGGTCGAGCTCGGCCTCGGTGTAGTCGCGGATCGGCTTGTCCGGGTCGAGGCCCGCAGCCGCGAAGATGCGCGTCGCCCAGCCGCCGGCGGAGTAGCCCGGGACTGTGATCGCGCCCTCCGACAGCGACTTCGTCTCGACGTAGAGCTGCGCCAGGTCGATGTCGCTCACGCTGCCCATGCCCTCGCAGCGCGGGCACATGCCGCCGAGCAGGGAGAAGGTTCGGCTCTCGGTGCGGGGCGTGTCACCGCCGCGGTCGATGGTGATTGCCCCGCTGCCGGTGACGGACGGGATGTTGAACGAGAACGCCTGCGGCGATCCGATGTGCGGCTGTCCCAGCCGACTGAACAGGATGCGCAGCATGGCGTTGGCGTCGGTGGCGGTGCCGACCGTGGATCGCACGTTGGCGCCCATGCGCTCCTGGTCGACGATGATCGCCGGCGTCAGCCCATCGAGGTGGTCGACATCGGGCCGTGCCAGGCTGGGCATGAAGCCCTGCACGAATGCGGGGTACGTCTCGTTGATGAGCCGCCGGGACTCGGCCGCGATGGTGTCAAAGACCAGCGAGCTTTTGCCCGATCCCGACACGCCGGTGAACACGGTCAGCCGGCGCTTTGGGATCTCGACGTCGATGCCCCTGAGGTTGTTCTCGCGGGCGCCGATGACGCGGATGGAATCGTGGCCGCCGGTTGTGGGTGCCGGTCCGGGATGCTTCGAGGTCATCCGCCGGACTGCATGATCCGGATCAGGTTGCCGGCCGGGTCCCGAAAGGCGCAGTCGCGATCGCCCCAGGGCTGGTCCATCGGTTCCTGGATCACCTCCGCGCCGGAGGCGACCACCCGGTCGAAGGTCGCCTGCAGGTCCGGGGTCGAGAAGTTCAGGCCGCGGAGCAGACCCTTGGCCAGCAGGTCGTCGAGCGCCGCCCGGTCCTCCGCCGAGATGCCAGGATCGGCGGCCGGCGGCTCGAGCACGATGTTGACGTCGTGCTGTGAGGGCGCCCCGATCGTCACCCAGCGCATGCCGTAGGCGCTGACGTCGTTGCGCACCTCGAAGCCCAGCGTGTCGCGGTAGAAGGCGATCGCTTTGTCGTGATCATCCACCGCCAGGAAGCAATGCCGCAGTCTCACGTCGTCCATGGCCCGAGCCTAGCTGCTGCCGGACGTGGCGGCTTCTCGATTCCTGACCGGTCGCAGCGCCGCTCGCACCAGGCAGGCCGGAAGAGCCTCGGCCCAGGAATGGTCGCGCGCCCGGTAGGCGCTGGGTGTCTCCCCCACCAGCTCGGTGAAGCGGGTGCTGAAGGTGCCGAGCGACGAGCAGCCGACCGCGAGACAGACCTCGGTCACCGTCATGTCGCCGCGCCGCAGCAGGGCCATGGCCCGCTCGATGCGGCGCGTCATCAGGTAGCTATACGGGGTCTCGCCGAAGGCCGCGCGGAAGCTGCGCGAGAAGTGTCCCGGCGACATGCAGGCGGTGCGGGCGAGCGCCTGCACGTCGAGCGGACGGGCGTACTCGCGATCCATCTGGTCGCGTGCGCGGCGGATGAGAACCAAGTCGTCACGATGCACGGCGCACACCTTACCAGTCACCCGGAGCGGGACGGGGAACTGGCTTCGGCGAGAGGATTCGAAGCTCCGGGCAGCCCGGCACGGGAACTATTGAACAAATCAGGGCGTGGCGACGCTCATTCAGTGCAGACGCAGCCGCATCGAGCCTGGCCTGCGCGTACATGGAGGAGACCGATGCCTACCCGATCCTCGAGCCGTGCCGTCCGGGCGCGGTCGCGGGCGATGGCCGCCGTGCTGCTGGCGGTCTCCCTCGTCACCGCGGCCACCGTTTCCGCGGCCCAACCTCCCGGAGACGACGATCCGGGAGTCATCACCGCGTGGAACGCCGTCGCCGTCGCGACCATCCCGCCAAGTCCAGCTGCGTTCCTGAACTACGCCTTCGTCCACCTTGCGATGTACAACGCGGTGAACGGCATCACCGGAGAGTACGAGCTCTATCGATGGGACGTGATGGCGCCCAAGAAGGCATCGCCAGCGGCCGCGGCGGCCGCCGCCGCGCACCGCATCCTCGCCACGTACTTCCCCGCCGCGTCGGCGAACCTGGACGCCGCACTCGCCGCATCCCTCGCCAACATCCCTGACGGCGTTCGGAAGGATCAAGGGATGCGCTATGGCCTCCGCGCCGCTGACCGGATCATCGCCCTGCGAGTCGGCGACGGCCGCGGCGCGGCGGTGACGGTCCCGACCGGCGATTCAGCCGGTGAGTGGCGACCGACGCCCCCCGCGTTCGCCGGCATGGCGACTCCCTGGCTCGGCGGCGTCACGCCGCTCGCGGTCGAGTCGCTGACCCAGTTCGGGCCCGGGGCGCCACCAGCGCTCGGCACCAACCTCTACCGCGCCGAGCTCGAGGAGGTGCGTCTGCTCGGGGCTGCCGACAGCGCGACGCGCACCGCGGACCAGACGCTCGCCGCACAGTACTTCGCGGAGATCCCATTCGGACCCATGGAGGCCGGCCTGCGCGACGTCGTCACGCGCCACGGGCTCGACATCAGTGACAGCGCGAGGCTCATGGCGGCCACGAACACGGCCATCGCCGATGCCATCGGCACGGCGTGGAACGCGAAGCTCAGGTACATGTGGTGGCGGCCGATCCACGCCATCCACGAAGTGGACGATGACGGCGATCCGGCTACCGTGGCCGACCCGACCTGGGCGCCGTTGATCACCAATCCGCCCTACCCCGAGTGGCCGAGCGGCCTCTGCTCGGTGATCGGCGCGATCACCACGACGCTGCAGCGGACGACGGGGGAGGTCGACATCTCCATTCCTTCGGCGACGAAGGGGACCCGGCACTTCGACAGCAAGGCATCCCTGGACCAGGCGGCCATCGATGCCCGCATCTGGTCCGGCCTGCACTTCCGCACCTCGGATGTCGTGGCGATCGCCATCGGCACGAACGTCACCAACTACGTCCTGGATCGGTACTTCGCGCCGACCCACTGACGGTCATCGTCCGCGCCGGGCGGGGCCGCGTGCCTCCGCCCGGCAGCCCTGCCCGATCGCCGCCCTGGGTCCCTTCGTGGCAACCGGGCCACGGAGTAGGCCTGCGCAGCTCGAAGGTGACAGTGGCCGGGCCTAGAATGAGTCGCCGGCCCCCTGGCCGACCCGGAACTGCAGCGCGAGGTCAAGAAATGGCCAGCAACACCGAGAGCGTCGACATCCTGGCAGCGGCCCTTTCGAACGACGCCTACCGCCGCGAGGTCCTGACCGGCGAGCACGAGCAGGTCGTGGTCATGACGATCCCGCCGGGCGGCGAGATCGGCGAAGAAGTCCACGCGGACACCGACCAGGTGCTTATCTTCGTCGAGGGGCGTGCTGAGGCCCAGCTCGACGGACGATCGAGCGAGGTCGGCACCGATGACATGGTCTTCGTGCGCGCCGGCACGCGCCACAACTTCATCAACCGCGGCGAAGGCTCGCTTCGCCTCATCACGATCTACGCCCCGCCGCACCATCGTCCCGGGACCGTGCACGAAACGAAGGCGGAAGCCGACACCGCGGAGCACTGAAGGAAGAGCAAACGGCGCCCTCTCTCATTTCCCGCCTGCGCGGCGCCGGCGCGGTCGTAGACTCCCAGTCGATGGGCGTTCCGTTCATCGGCCGCGCGGATGAGCTGCGAGCACTGCGCACGGTGATCTCGAGGGCGCGGCGTGGCGGCTCCCCGACGGCTGGTCTCATCACCGATATCCAGTGTGGATCGACGCACAGTCAACTGCGCTCCTGCACGATCTCGTCCGAGCCGCGGAGGCGTCAAGGCGGCCGCTGGGCGTGCTCGCCGCATCCCGGCATTCCGCGACGGCTGCGACCTTCGCCAAGGGGATCGACGGTGTGCTGCCCGACGCGCGTCGGCGCACCATCGATCTCCGCGGCCGACCCCTGCTACAGCGTCAGCGGTCGTCGATGGGCTGAATGGCACTTGGCTCGTCTCCTTTCGGCCACCACGATCTCCCGGTCGGCAACGCCTGTGGCAAAAGGGAGGGAGATCGGAGATGCGATCCTGGAGAAACGCTGCGCTGGCGGTCGTGCTCGCCTTCGGCGCAGTCTTGGGTGCCAGTCAAGTGAGCGCCGTGACCGACTGGAAAACCAAAGCGACGGTGTCGTCGAAGACGATCGTGCTGGATGCAGTGGTAGCTGCCTGGGTCGACGTTGCCAAGCCATACAGCCTGCGCGTTCGTCTCCGGAGCCCAGGCCACGCGCAGACAGTCACCACAAACTACTCGACGTTCTGCGTGACTGCCTCCAACGAAGGGACCAGGGAGGGGGAGTTCTCCATGGCACTGTCGGGAACTACGTCTTGGACGGTGCACGCCATCCCCAAGCCGACAGGAACCTGGACCGAGTGTTCCGTGTATCTATACGTCTTCTCCAATGCGACCGGTCGCATGGAGATGCAGATCCAGGCGAAGATGCGGTAGATGCGCCAACCTGCTGAGGAGTGGCTCCGGCGGTAGGATTCGAACCTACGACCAAGCGGTTAACAGCCGCCCGCTCTACCACTGAGCTACGCCGGAACGCAGGCCGCACCCGGCACTCGACACCGGGGGACGTCCGAAATCATACCGGCGAGGGCCCGCCTCGGTCAAAGCGGCGGGGGCTCCTGGACAGGCTCGCCGAAGGCGGCGCGCAGGACGCGGCAGGCCCGCAGCGTCGCCCAGCGGCTGGGCTCGCCCTGGCGCTCGAAGTCGACCCAGGTCTTGCCGTTGTAGGCGTACTCGTTCCGCCATCGGCCATCGGCATCCTGCTTCGCGAGCAGCCACTCGATCGCGTGCTCCAGCCGCGGATTGCGGGCATGGCCGAGCTCGCACAGCACCTCGAGGTTCTGGAGCACATCGGTCACATACCCCGATGGAAATCCGAGCTTGAACCACGATCCGTTCGGCCGGGCGTTCCCCCAGCCCATCGGGTAGTCCGCCTTTGCGGGGTCGCGGCTGAGGAGGAATGTCGTGCCGGCCTCGATGGCTCGTTTGACCAGTGGTTCGCGCCGGCATTCCGGGATCCTCGCCAGACCCGACATGGCCTTCACCGCGCCCCAGGCGCAGGGCAGCTTCTCGTTGGCGGCGCACGCGAAGCCGGGCCCGCAGGTGGACGATGCGTACCACTGCTCCACTCCCTCGCCAGTGATGGCGCGGGCCTCCCACTCGATGGCCGCCTGGACGCGCTCGTCCTCCAGCCAGCCGAAGCCGATGAGCGCCCGCAACAGGTTTCCGGTCAGGCAGTGCAGCGTGTACGACGGCGGCGGCGGCCGCTTATCGTCGGCACGGCCAGATGCCGCGAACCCGCCGTTGCCCGCCTGTGAGTGAGCGAGGATGTACTTGCAGGCGCGTTTGACGCGGTCGTCGGCGGCGTCCGCGCCGAGCTGGTCGAGGAACATCAGCTGCCAGACGGTGCCGCGGTATTTGCTGGCGTAACCCGGCCCTGGCTTCTCCCACCATCCCTCGGCGTCCTGGTGGGCGAGGATGGCGCCGATGGGATCGGCCTGCATGGCGGCGTGTCGGGCCTCGGCGACGTCCGGGTCGTCCTCTGGGTGTCCCTCGAGCTGGGTGAGCGCCAGGTGGCGGACGGCCGGGACAGCCGGATCGAGCAGCCAGGGCATCGGGTCAGCCCCGAGGGCAGAGCGCCAGTCTTGCATTGGACCGATGCTCGTCCGGTTTGCTGCCGCCGACAAGTGCCGATGGACCTGGTAGCGACGGCGCGAGGGATGGGTCTCGCTTGACTATGAATCTCGACGGCCCACATCAATTTGTGCTGCTCTCGCACAAACGTGTGGTACGCTGACCGACACGATTTTCCGGTGCGGGCGCAGGAGGCTGCACGGTGACCAGCGACTTCTTCACGGACGTGGCGGGACCGATCCCGTACTCCGGCCTCCATTCATCCGATCCCTTCACCTTCAAGGTCTACG
>DASUSP010000079.1:0-7657 GCA_036375035.1 Candidatus Limnocylindria bacterium | reverse complement strand
GCCTCGACCCGCGCCACCGTCTCCGGGGAGCGGCCGGTCATGCGCAGGTAGCGCAGCGTCTCATCGTCGACCGGGAAGAGGGTCGCGGTGGCGCCGAACTCCGGGGACATGTTGCTGATGGTGGCGCGGTCCGCCAGCCCCAGGCGCGAGAGGCCGGGGCCGTGGAACTCGACGAACTTGCCCACCACGCCGTGCGCGCGGAGCATCTCGGTCACGGTCAGCACCAGGTCGGTGGCGGTGGCCCCGGAGGGCATCTCGCCGTCCAGCCGGAAGCCAACGACGTTCGGCATCGGCTGGTAGAGCGGCTGGCCCAGGAGCGCAGCCTCGGCCTCGATGCCGCCCACGCCCCAGCCCACGACTCCCAGGCCGTTGATCATGGTCGTGTGCGAGTCGGTGCCGACCAGCGTGTCCGGGAAGACGACGCCGTCCCGCTCGCTCACCACGTCGGCCAGGAACTCCAGGTTGACCTGGTGCACGATGCCCGTCCCGGGCGGCACCACGCGGAAGCCCTCGAACGCCTGCTGCGCCCAGCGAAGGAGCGCGTACCGCTCGCCGTTGCGCTCGTACTCGCGCTCGACGTTGATCAGGAACGCAGCATCGGTCCCGAACTGGTCGACCTGGACCGAGTGGTCGATCACCAGGTCGGCCGGCACCAGCGGGTTGATGCGCGCCGGGTCGCCACCCATCTCCGCCACGGCGTCGCGCATGGCCGCCAGGTCCACCACGCACGGCACGCCGGTGAAGTCCTGGAGGATGACCCGCGACGGCATGAAAGGGAGCTCGTACTCGCCGGGGGCCGACGGGTCCCAGCCGGCCAGCGCTCGCACGTCGTCGGCGCTCACCAGGCCGGAGCCGGACGCCGCGTGGCGCAGCATGTTCTCGAGCAGCACCTTGACGGTGTACGGCAGGCGCGCCAGGTCCGGGACGCCGGCCGCGTCCAGGCGGAAGTACTCGTACGAGCGGTCGCCGACGCGCAGCGTGGCGCGCGATGCGGCGGGGTCGACGGATGGGGGACGGTGGGTCACGAGACGCCTCCTTCGTGTCTGCCGCGCTCCAGCGGGAGCGCGGTGTCGGTCGAGTTCGGCGCCGGACGGGTGCGCCCGTCCCGGGTCGAGTGAATGTGAACGGTAGTATACCGCTTGCTCGCTTCCAGCCAAAGGGTTCACACGATGATCACGCGCCCGCTGCTCCTGGTCACGGCCGCGTCGCTGGCGACCCAGGTCGCACTGGCGGCCTGGACGCTGGGCACGGTCGGCTGGGGGGCGCGCGTGCCGATCCACTGGAACATCGACGGTGCGCCGGATGGCTTCGCGGAGGCCTGGATCGCCCTGGCGATCGCGCCTGGCATCACGGCAGTGCTCGGACCGCTGCTGGCGTTCCTGCCCCGCTTCGACCCCCGTCGGCAGAACCTGGAGCGCTCCTCAACTGCCTGGGTGTGGATCTGTGGGAGCCTGCTGCTGCTGCTGGCGGGCATCCAGCTGATGATCGCGCTGGCGGCCAGTGATCGGGAGTTCGACACGGTCCCGTTCGTCGGCATCGGCGCCGGGGCCGTCCTGGTCGTGATCGGCAGCCTGCTGAGCAGGACGAGGTCGAACTGGTTCCTGGGGATCCGCACCCCCTGGACCCTCTCCAGCGAGCGGTCCTGGACGCTCACCCACCGGATCGGCGGCTACCTGTTCATCGCCACCGGCATCGCGGCGGCGGCATCGGCGTTGCTGCTGCCGGCCAACGTCTTCTTCTGGATGCTGATGGCCGGCCTGGGCGGCTCGGTGGCGTTTCTGGTGGTCTACTCGTACCTTGTCTGGCGAGACGACCCCGACCGCAGCTCAACGTGAGGAGCTCCCGTGACCCTCGAACAGATCCTGCCCTTCCTGATCCCGCTGATCGTGCTGCAGCTGGTTCTGGTGGCCGTGGGCCTCTACGACCTGACCCGGCCCGAGCGACAGGTGAAGGGCGGCAGCAAGTGGGTCTGGGCGCTGGTGATCGTCTTCGTCAACCTGCTCGGCCCGTTGATCTACTTCCTGTTCGGGCGCGAGGAGTCCTGAGCCGATGACGACCGATGGCGCCGCCATCTCGGTCCGCGGCCTGACCAAGCGGTACGGCAGCGTCCTGGCCCTGGACTCCCTTGACCTGGAGGTGCCGCGCGGCAGCGTGTTCGGCTTCCTGGGACCGAACGGGGCCGGAAAGACCACCACGCTGCGCATCCTGACCAGCCTGGCCAACGCCGATGGCGGCACGGCCGCCATCCACGGGGTGCCGACCGGAGGCGGGGAGCCGAACCGGCGCGGGCTGATCGGCTACCTGGACCAGGACCCGCGATTCCACGGCTGGATGCGCGGCCGGGAGCTGCTGGAGCTGGTGGGCTCGCTGTACGGCATGGGCGGCGCCGCGCTCCGCGGCCGGATCGAAGAGACGCTGGAGCTTGTCGGCCTGGCCGATGCCGGGCGCCGGGTCATCGGCGGCTACTCCGGCGGCATGCGGCAGCGCCTGGGGCTGGCGCAGGCGATCCTGAACCGTCCCCCGGTCCTGCTCCTGGACGAGCCGGTCAGCGCCCTGGACCCCGAGGGCCGCCGCGACGTGCTGGAGGTGATCCGCCGGCTGGGCGGCGAGTCCACCGTCCTGTTCTCGACCCACATCCTCAACGACGTGGAGCGCGTCTGCGACCGGGTGGCGATCCTGGACCGCGGGCGGCTGGTCACCACGGGACCGATGGACGAGCTCCTGGCCCGATATGCCCGCCCGATGTACGAGATCGAGCCAGAGACTGCCGATCCCGCCGAGATGAGCGGCCTGGAACGGGCGATCCAGGGAGTGAGCGGCGTCAGCGCGGTCGACGTGACCGGCAGCACGGTGCGGGTCGCGGTGAGTGACGACGCGGATGTCGCCGCCGAGCTGCTGGCAGCCATCGCCGCCTGCGGCGTGCCGATCGTGCGCTTCGAGCGCCAGCGCCCAACGCTGGAGGACGTGTTCCTGCAGCTGGTCGGCCGGGCGGCGAGGGAGGCGGCCGCGTGATCGGCTTCGGGCCCCTCCTGCGCAAGGAGCTCCGGGAGCAGTGGCGCACCCGGCGCCTGCTGGTGGTGGCGGTGGTGTTCATCGCCATCGGGATCGGGTCGCCGTTCCTGGCCCGATACACTGCCGAGCTGATCCAGGCGATCGGCGGGGTGGGGTTCGAGATCGAGTTCCCGGAGCCCACCGCCGCCGACGCCGTCCTGCAGTTCCTGAAGAACCTGGGCCAGGCCGGGATCTTGACCGCCATCCTGCTGGCCATGGGCAGCGTGGCCGGCGAAAAGGAGCGCGGCACGGCGGCCCTGCTCCTCTCCAAGCCGGCCTCGCGCGGCGCGTTCCTGGCGGCCAAGCTGGTGGCGATCGCCGCCACGCTGGGCATCTCGCTGGCACTGGCATCGGTGGCCGGGTACTTCTACACCGTCCTCCTCTTCGGGGCGCCGGACGCCCTCGGCTGGGCGGCAATGACCGGCATGCTGCTGCTGGCGCTGCTGGCCTACGCGGCGCTTACCTTCCTGGGCAGCACGCTGACGCGCTCGTCGATCGCGGCCGCCGGCATCGGCATCGCGGGCCTGATCGGGGTGGGGCTGGTTTCGGCGCTGCCAAACGTGGCGCCCTACACCCCGGCGGGAATCTCCGGCGAGCCGGCCATCGCCGTCGCGCTCGGCAACGACCCCGGGCCGCTGCTGGGACCGCTGCTGGTCAACGCGGCGTTCGTGGTGGTGTTGGCGGCCCTCGCCTGGCTCTCGTTCCGTCGCCAGGAGCTGTAGGCGGGCAGCCGGCGATCGGTAGACTCGGGCGCGTGCCCGCCTCGCCAGCCCTGCGCATCCAGCTCCTCGGACGGTTCGCGGTTCTCCTGCCCGATGGACGCCGCGCCGGTCCCTGGGCGCGTCCCACCGCTCGCCGGTTGGTGCAGCTGCTGGCCCTGCGCACCGAACACCGCATCGGTCGCGAGGAGCTGGCCGACATCCTCTTCCCCGAGCTCTCCCCGGCCAGCGCCGCGAACGCTGTCGCCAAGGCGCTGTCGATGGCCCGATCGGCCATCGGCCCGGTGGGCCCTCGCCACGTCCCTGCGCTGGAGGCGGATCGCGGGGCCATCTGGCTCAGCGAGCAGGTGGACGTGGAGATCGATTTGGAGCAGCACGCGGCCGCCTTCCGCGCCGCCCTGGCGCTGACGCCGGGCGAGGCCCGCGACGCGGCGCTGGTGGCGGCATTGGCGAACGAGGCCACACCGCTCGCCGAGGAGCCCTACGCCGACTGGGCCGTTGCGGCCCGCGAGGAGCTGGAGGAGCTCCGGGCGACAGCGCGGTTGGAGCTGGCCCGCAACCGCGCTGCCGGCCACGGGGAGAGCGCTCGCGCGGCGGTGCTCGAGGCCTGGAGCGCGGTGGCGGCCCACCAGCCGACCAGCGAGGAAGCGGCCATGGCGCTCATGCGATTGCACGTCGGCCAAGGCCAGCGCGACAGTGCTATTCGCGCCTACGTCCGCTGCGTCCAGGCCCTGCGGGACGACCTGGACGTCGGCCCGTCCGATGCGCTGGAGGGGGTATACGCCGAGCTCATCACCAGGGGCCGCGCGTCGCAGGCTCCGCCTGTCGAGGCCGCGTCAGCCCGACCGCTCTTCGGCCGTGCGTCGATCCTAAAGAGGGTCCGCCGGCGATTGACTGGAACACCGGCCGGGCGCGGCCCGGCACTGCTGCTGGTGGGACCCACCGGCATCGGGAAGAGCCGGATCCTGGGCGCGCTGGGTGCGGAGCTCGCCGTCGCGGGCTGGGTGGTGCTCAGCGGTCGATCGGTTCCCGACGACCGGCGGGCGCCGTACGCCGCGCTGCGGCAGGCACTCGACCCGCTGGTGGAGCGGGGCGACGTGAGCGCCGTGGTCTCCAGAGCGCTCGGTGTGGATGCGGCTGCGGCTTCCACCCAGGCCTCCGAGCCCGCCGAATCCGACCGCTTGCGGCTGGCCGAGGAGGTGGGGGCCATGCTCGACGCCGGTGCGGCGCAGCGGCCGCTGGCCCTGGCGCTGGACGACGTGCAGTGGGCGGATCCCGCCATGCATGGCCTGCTGCGGCGACTTGCCGCCCGGCCCGGACCTCGCCGCTGGAGCCTGCTGTTGGCAGCGCGCAGCGACGAGCCGGATGCCCCCGTGCCGGACCTGGGCTCCAGCGTGGAGGAGATCCCCGTCGCAACACTCGACCAACGGGCCACCGCCGCCGCGGTGCGAGCGGCGCTGGCGGAGGATGGCCAGCGCGTGTCGGCGGCTCGCGTATCGGACGCGGTCGAACGAAGCCGGGGCAACCCCTTCTTCGCCATCGAGCTGGCCCGCACCACGGCGGCCGACCCGGCTGCCGCCACCGTCCCGGAGGCCATCGTCGAGCTGCTGCGTCGCCGCCTCGGCAGGGTCTCCGCCGCGTCCCGCACGATGATCTCGATCGTGGCGCTGGCCGGCGGTGACGCCACGCACGAACTGGTGCTCGCCACCCTCCCGAAGCTGGCCGACGATCCCGAGCCACTTCCCGCGCACGTCGGGCTTGACGAGCTGATCGGCGCCAACCTGGTGCTCGAGGAGGGCCATCGACTGGCCCTCGTCCACCCCCTGCTGCGCGACGCGGCGAGCGCCACGGTGAACGCCATACGCCGCAGCGCCATCCACGCCGCCATCGCCGACACGCTCGAGGCGCTGGACACCGATCACCTGGCCCGGATGGCGGCCGCTCGGCACCGCCTGTCGGCATATGAGGCGACGAGGATCTCCAGCGCGGCGCGACCGGCGGCCGAGGCAGGCTTCGCGGCCGGACACCTCGCGCGGCACGTCCATGCCCCGGAGGTCGCGCTGGGCATCTTCGAAGCCGCCCTCGACGCCTTCGCCGCGCTGCCGGCCAACGAGCAGCGGACGCTTGCCGAAGCCGCGTGCGCCGCGTGGCTCACCATCGGCAACATCCACCTGGACCGCGACGACGACCATGCCGCGGAGCGCGCCTATCGGCGCGCGCTGGAGCACGCCCGGCTGGACGCCGACGTGGCGCGGGCCTGGAGCGCGCTGGCCGGCATCCCGTACCGACATGGCGACATGCCCGGTGCCCTGGCCGCGTATCGGTCGGGGCTGGCCTCGCTGTCCGGGACCGATACCCGTGCCCGGGCCCGGCTCGAGAGCGACTCGGCCTGGGCGCTCACCCGGATGGGCCGTCACGCCGAGGCGCTGGAGATCATGGAGCGCGTCGCGCCCGAGCTGCTCCAGGCGCCGGAGACGCACCTGCGCTGCCGCACCAAGGACCGGCTGGGGCTGGTGGACCACGCCGCGGGCCGGGTCGAGGAAGGGCTGGCCTGGCTGGACGACGGCGTGGCCGACGCCACCGCCCAGGAGGACGATCGCGAGCTGGCCGTGCTCTGCCTCCATCGTGGAGGGGTGCTGGCTCAGCTCGGCCGGCACGACGACGCGGAAGCCGACCTGGTCCGTGCCGCGGCGGTCGCCGACGCTGCCCGGGACCGATACCTTCGCTCGGTCATCCACTGGAACATGGCGGACCTGCAGGAGTCACGCGGACAGCTGGAGGATGCGCTGGCGGAGCGCGACGCCGAGGTGGCCCTGCTCCGCGAGATCCGCAACGACCGGAACCTGGCCGGGGCCGAGGCGCATCGGGCTCGGCTGCTGACGAACCTGGCCCGGCACGCGGAGGCCGCGAAAGCGGCGGAGCAGGCACGCCTCGCCGCCGTCCGCACCGGCGACGAGCGGCTGATGGCAAGCATCGGTCCCGACATCGGCGCCTTCCGAACCGCCGGGAAGAATTCGGGAACAGCCGCTCCCTAGCCTCCTCGGCAGGTTGCGCACCAAGCGCAGCGCACAGAGAGGAGGTCGGCTGAATGTCCGCCGCAGAGACGCTCCGCGTCGTGCAGGGGTACCTGGATGGGCACGCCGTCGAGTGGCTGTCCGAGGATGTCGAGTTCCGGGACATGACGCGTCCGGAACCGATGCGGGGGCGCGACGAGGTCGCCGCATTCCTGCACCTGTTCTTTGGACAGGTCTTCAGCGAGGCGCGCATCGAGCAGGTGCGTCTTACCCCGGCTGAGGATCGCGTCTGCGCGGAATGGACCTTCCGCGGCCGCCACACCGGAACGCTTGCCGGCGAGACACCGACCGGGCGCGAGATTTCCCAGCCGATGGCGAGCCTGTACGAGGTGGAGGGCGGCGAGATCCGACGCGCCCGCCTCTACTACGACGCCGCCGGCCTCCTCGCCCAGCTCGGCGTCGGCGCCACGCCGGCGCCCGCATCGGTCTGATTCAGGCCGACCACAAGCACACGAAGGAGAGACCCCGATGAAGAAGCTCCTCACGCTCGCGACCCTGCTGCTCGCCCTTGCCTTCCCGATGGGGGCCGCCGCCAACGGCCCCACCGTGGACAACCTGGTCGATGCGGGCTGGATCTGCTACGACCCGGACGGCCCCGGAGGACCGCTCGAGATTCACTGCTACACCAAGGCCAACGATCACCAGTTCGTGTCCGCGGCCATCAGCGCCATGGTCTTCGACCCCGATACGGGCGAACTCCTGGGCACCGAGGTGCTGCGCTTCACCGGGCGCGACCTCTCGGGGATCCCCTGCCCGACCGGGCACGAGGGCTACTGGGAGGACCTGGGCTTCGCCTGGGCCTGCCACCACTGG